>NZ_VOQX01000026.1:0-62311 GCF_016643525.1 Pantoea sp. Morm
TAACAGCATGTGTGAGCAACGTCTGTGACTGCCTGGCCGGAGGTGGAGTCCATACCGGCCAGCGCATAACCCCTGGCCCTTGATTGCCGGGCGTGGTGTGATGCGTCCTGTTTTAACTATCCGCCGGGAGTGAACCACAGTTAGGCCAGGTGGTCGCCAGCCTGATGCGGTATTTGTGATCTGGTTAACCAAAATCATTTATCAGGTTGACTTCCGGCAGTGAAAAGCCGAATTTGACGCTGCGCAGGCACTTTTTATGACTCATGAAGCGCTTCGCTTGTAAAATTGGTCAACCAAAATGGAGGGGCTTTGAGGATGATGCTCAGGCCCGCAGGAGAAAACGACATGAAGCAGACCTGGCGCTGGTATGGCCCTGACGATCCCGTTTCACTTGCCGATGCCCGACAGGCGGGCGCTACCGGCATTGTGACTGCCCTGCATCACATTCCTAACGGCGAAGTGTGGCCGGTGGAGGAGATTTGGCAGCGCAAAGCGATGATTGAGGCGGCCGGGCTGGTCTGGTCGGTGGTGGAGAGTGTGCCGATCCATGAGGAGATCAAAACCGGCAGCGGGCAATGCCAAAAGTGGATCAGCAATTATCAGCAGTCGCTGCGCAATCTGGCGCAGTGCGGCATCCACACCGTGTGCTACAACTTCATGCCGATTCTGGACTGGACGCGCACCGATCTGGCGTTCGAGCTGCCGGATGGCGCGAAAGCGCTGCGCTTCGATCAGATTGAATTTGCGGTATTTGAGCTGCATATCCTGCAGCGTCAGGGCGCAGAAAATGATTACAGCGCTGACGAGATAGCCCAGGCCGCTGCGCGCTTCGCCAGCATGAGCGAAGAGCACAAGCTGCGGCTGACGCGTAACATCATCGCCGGATTACCTGGCGCGGAAGAGGGCTACACGCTGGCGCAGTTCCGTGCTCAGCTGGCGCGCTATGACGGCATCGACAAAGCCCGGCTGCGCGAAAACTTCGCCACGTTTCTGCGCGGCATTATCCCGGTCGCTGAAGAGGTCGGTATTCGTATGGCGGTACATCCGGACGATCCGCCGCGCCCGATCCTCGGCCTGCCGCGTATCGTCTCCAATGCCGACGATCTGCAGTGGATGATCGACACCATCGACAGTCCGGCCAACGGCTTTACGATGTGTACCGGCTCCTACGGCGTACTGGCGGAAAATGATTTAGCCGGCATGGTGAAACGTTTTGGGCCGCGCATCTATTTTGCCCATCTGCGCTCAACCCGACGTGAAGCCAACCCCAAAACTTTCCACGAAGCCGCGCACCTTGGCGGCGATGTCGATATGTTTGCGGTGATCAAAGCGATTGCCGAAGAGGAGCAGCGCCGTCGTAATGCGGGGCAGGAAGACCTGATCCCGATGCGGCCCGACCACGGGCATCAGATGCTGGACGATCTGCATAAGAAAACTAACCCGGGTTATTCCGCGATTGGCCGGCTGAAAGGTCTGGCTGAGATTCGTGGCGTTGAGCTGGCGATACACCGCGCCTTTTTCTGACGCCGGTCGCCCTGTACCGCTTGCCCGGCGGACGCGCAGTCGCGCCGGACACTGAGGAGTTCACATGCAACACAACCTTGCCGACGCCAGCATTAAGGTGGCGCGGCCCGCATGGCAGCAGCAGCGGCTGGTGCCGCGCATCGTGCATATTGGCTGCGGCGCGTTTCATCGCGCGCATCAGGCGCTCTATCAGCACCATCTGCTGAAGATAAGCGACAGCGACTGGGGCATTTGCGAGGTCAACCTGATGTCGGCCAGCGGCAGACAGCTGGTGGAACAATTGCGCGCGCAGAATTTGCTCTACAGCGTCACCGAGCAAGGCGCGACGCGTCATGACGTCAAAATCATTGGTTCCGTACACTCCGCGCTGCACCCGGCGCTGGACGGTTGTGACGGCATTCTTAACGCGCTTGCCCGCGCGGAAACCGCCATCGTCTCGCTGACGGTAACCGAAAAAGGCTATTGCACTCATGGCGCAACCGGCGAACTGGACAGTACTCATCCGCTGATCGTGCACGATCTGGCCCATCCCCGGCAGCCGAAATCCGCCATTGGCTTTATCGTTGAGGCGCTGCGCTTGCGGCGTGAAGCCGGGTTAGCGCCTTTTACCGTGCTGTCATGCGACAATCTGCGTGATAACGGCCACGTCGCGCGGGCTGCGGTCATCGGTCTGGCACAACGGCAGGATGCGGCGCTGGCGGCATGGATTGAGCAACAGGTTACATTTCCCTGCACCATGGTTGACCGCATCGTGCCGGCCGTGACGGAAGAGACGCAGCGCGAGATTACCGGGCTGCTGGGCATCGCCGATCCCTGCGGTGTCGCCTGCGAACCGTTTCGTCAGTGGGTGATTGAAGATAACTTCGTGGCGGGACGTCCCGACTGGCAGCGCGTTGGTGCGCAATTTGTTCCGGATGTCGCCCCCTACGAGTTGATGAAACTGCGTCTGCTGAATGGCACACACTCGTTTCTGGCATATCTTGGCTACCTCGGCGGTTGTGAAACTATCGCTGAGACCATGCAGCTGCCCGCTTACCGTCAGGCCGCGCTGTCGCTGATGCTGACTGAACAGCGGGCCACGCTGACGATGCCGGCAGGCAGCGATCTGAACGCGTATGCGCATCAACTGCTTGAGCGCTTCAGTAATCCGTCGCTGCGCCATCGCACGGCGCAAATTGCCAGCGATGGCAGTCAGAAACTGCCACAGCGCATGCTGGATTCGCTGCGTTATCATCTGCACCACGGCAGTGACTGCCGGCATCTGCTGCTCGGCATCGCGGGCTGGATGCGTTATATCCTCGGCGAAGACGAGAAGGGCGAGCGCTACCCGGTGGCTGATCCGCTGGTCGCGAAGTTTGAGCGGATTAATCAGCAGTTTCCTTCAGGCCCCGCGCGCGTGCAGGCGCTGCTGGGCATTAACGAGATCTTTGCGGACGATTTACCCGCCAATCCGGCCTTTGTTGCCGCCCTGCAACACACCTATGACCGCCTGTGCCAGCAGGGTGCCAGAGTCGCGGTTGCATCCCTCAATCCGGAGGCCAAATGAAGCGCTTTATGGATGATGATTTTCTGCTGCACAGCGAGGTGGCGCGTCGCCTGTATCACGACGTGGCGGCGGAGATGCCGATCTATGATTACCACTGCCACCTCAATCCGCAGGAGATTGCAGAAGACCGGCAGTTTGCCAACCTCGGGCAAATCTGGCTGGAGGGCGATCACTACAAATGGCGCGCATTGCGCGCGGCGGGCGTAGAGGAATCATTGATCACCGGCAACACCACCAGCGATTACGATAAATACCTGGCCTGGGCGCAGACCGTGCCGAAAACGCTCGGCAATCCGCTCTATCACTGGACGCATCTGGAGCTGCGCCGGCCGTTCGGTATCACTGACACGCTGTTTGGACCGGAAACCGCACCGCGCATCTGGCATGAGTGTGCGGAGAAGCTGGCCACGCCTGAATTTTCCGCGCGCGGCATCATGCGCCAGATGAACGTACGCATGGTGGGCACCACCGACGATCCGATCGACTCCCTGCAGTACCATCGTCAGATAGCTGAAGACAGCAGCTTTGATATTGAGGTGGCACCGAGCTGGCGTCCGGACCGGGTGTTCAAGATTGAGCTGGAAGGATTCAGCAATTACCTGACCCGGCTGGAAGCCGCCGCGGATGTCAGTATCGACAGCTTTGATGCGCTGCGTGTGGCGTTACTGCGCCGTCTGGACCACTTTTCCGCCCATGACTGCCGCGCTGCCGACCACGGCATTGAAACGCTACGCTATGCTGCGGTGCCAGCCGACAGCGTGCTGGATGGCATTCTCGCCAGACGCCGCAGCGGGGCGGCGCTGAGCGAGCTGGAGATTGCGCAGTTCAGTACCGCTGTGCTGGTGTGGCTGGGCGCGGAATATGCCCGTCGTGGCTGGGCGATGCAGTTACATATCGGTGCGATCCGCAATAACAGCACGCGCATGTTCCGTCAGCTCGGCCCGGACAGCGGTTTCGACTCCATCGGCGATCATCCTGTTGCCTGGCCGCTGGCGCGCCTGCTGGACGCGATGGACACCAATGACCAGCTGCCAAAAACCATTCTTTACTGCCTCAATCCGCGTGACAACGAAGTGCTGGCTACCATGGCGGGTAACTTTCAGGGCGCAGGCATGGCGGGCAAGATGCAGTTCGGCTCTGGCTGGTGGTTCAACGATCAGCGTGACGGGATGCTGCGGCAACTGGAGCAGCTGGCGCAGATGGGGCTGCTCAGCCAGTTCGTTGGCATGCTGACCGATTCGCGCAGTTTTCTCTCATATACGCGGCACGAATACTTCCGCCGCATTCTGTGCAATCTGTTTGGCGAGTGGGTGCGTGACGGCATTGTGCCGCACGATGAAGCCGCGCTGGGCGCGATGTTGCAGGATATTTGCTTCCATAACGCCCGACGCTACTTCACCCTTAACCCACGGTGAAAATCACGCCCTGTGTTATAGTGCAGGGTAGAAAATTTGGCGGCCTAATGTCTGAACCAGCAGAAAAGAGCGTTATGAAACCACAAGCTTCAGCACAGCGACCCTATCAGGAAGTGGGCGAGATGCTTCGCAATATGATTACGCAGAAACAGTACGCGATTGGCGAGCGGTTGCCGCCGGAGCGTGAACTGGCGATGCTGCTGAACGTCACGCGCACGCTGGTGCGTGAGGCGCTGATTATGCTGGAGCTGGAAGGGTTGATTGAAGTGCGGCGTGGTGCAGGCATTTACGTGATCAACGACACGCCGGCACCGCGTGCCGCTGCGCAAACCGCCTGCAATGCGGCCGGTCCGTTTGAGATGCTGCAGGCCCGTCAGCTGCTGGAGAGCAATATCGCCGAATTCGCTGCGTTACAGGCGACGCGTGAAGACATCATCAAAATGCGCCAGGCGCTGGCGCTGGAAGAGCGTGAGCTGGCGTCAGGCGCAGTGAACGACAGCGAAAACGGCGACCGCAATTTCCATCTGGCGATAGCCGAAGCCACGCACAACAGCATGCTGGTGGAGCTGTTCAAACAATCCTGGCAGTGGCGCGAAGACAACGTGATGTGGAGCCAGCTGCATCGACATCTGATCAACACCAACTACCGCAAAAAGTGGCTCGACGATCATAAAAAGATCCTCGCCGCCTTAATCAAGAAAGACGCGCGCGCCGCGAAACAGGCGATGTGGCAGCACCTGGAAAACGTCAAGCAACTGCTGCTGGAGTTCTCCGATGTGGACGACATCGATTTCGACGGCTATCTGTTTGAGTCATGGCCGCTGTATGCCACTAACGGATCGGATAATTAGCCTGGCGTAGCTGCTTCAGTAATCATTCGCGCGGCCGCGTTGCTGCCATTCAGTCAATGAAACCGCAATTCGCACAATAGCCGGAGCGGCGCGATTTATCGCCTTGTGTGGAGTTTATTTACCGGGCTCATGAGATTGTGTGAAGCCTGATGGCACATCAGATTGCCGAGCCAGAAGGGGACGTGATGTTGTTTCAAAGCTTTGATATACTCTTGAGGCTATAGTGTCTTACGCAACTGCACTGATGTAGAGAGGGCTTAATGAGCAACAACAGAAAAAAAGCGCATTCAGGTTATGCTAAACCTTCTCGCTCCGACATCATTCGCTCAGTAGCGACGTCAACGGCTGTTGAAACTGGCCAGTCTTCAGCTAGCGTCGAGGCTTCACTGGAAGCCGCGCGCAAAAAATTCGCGCATCTTCGACTGGCTTAGTGCCTTCTCAGTGCCCGACTGACCCAGTATTTCATTGGCGCGTAGTCCATTGACATACCAGCATGAATAGCCGAAATATACTGGGTTTTATTCTGCTCCCAGCTTTGATAATCCAGCGGTTTGTATCCTCCCTGAACCGCCATGACATCCGCTAACAGCCGCGACAAACGTCCGTTTCCTTCTCTGAAGGGATGTATAAGTATCAGCTCGACATGGGTAACGGCGATAGCAATGATGAGTTCTTCTTCTTCCATGACGTTACAGGGCGTGTAATGCGCAAGATACTTGTTGTATTCGTTCAGCAGTTTTGGCAATTGTGCTGAAGGCGCAAACATAAAACCACCCTTGCTAATATTGACCGTTCTCTCTTGTCCAGCCCATTCGTAGATGTTACCCAGCCAGCGGCGATGCCAGCTTTTTAGTAGCGCGACGTTAAGTTTCCCTTCGGGAAAGTTTTCTTCAAAAACTGACTGGTAGAGTTGTTCTAACAGAACAAGTTCTGCCTCGTTCATCTCAGTGGAATCGGTGAGCCCCAGCTTATTGGCCATGACCTGCTCGCCTGAGTCTTTTTCAAACTTACCTTCACTGCCAGCAACATGGTATCGGCTCATGAGTGCGCTCTGTAATAATGACAAACGAAGCGTAAGTATATTTAGGTCCATCAGGTTTATCAGCCAATCCTGCCCCGAAACCTTTCGTTCATCAGGATAAGTTAAATTGCTGTATATCCAGGGAGTACCGTTGGTTGCAGCCAGGCTGTACCTCAATAGCATCAGCCCGGTTGCCCGTTTCGATCAAACAGGTAATGTGGTTCGGTAAGGGGAGCTATAAGTAGCGCTGCAGCCGAGATTTTGACCAGCCGCCGTAAAGAGTGCGATGTGACTGGCGCTGGCAATTTATCCCCGCCCGTAAAAAGCATGTAATAAAAAATCCAAGCAATTGCGTGGATTTTATAGTTATTGCGCTCTCTATGAGGCTCGGTGAAACCTCATGAGACGGCACATTTTATTTAAACGTTAAACAGGAAGTTCATCACATCGCCATCTTTCACGATGTACTCTTTACCTTCTGAACGCATTTTGCCGGCTTCTTTCGCACCCTGTTCACCTTTGTATGTGATGAAATCTTCGAACGCGATGGTCTGAGCGCGGATAAAGCCTTTCTCGAAGTCGGTGTGGATTTTACCGGCTGCCTGCGGTGCGGTGGCGCCAACCGGGATGGTCCAGGCACGTACTTCTTTCACGCCTGCGGTGAAGTAAGTCTGCAGGTTGAGCAGGGCGTAACCGGCGCGGATCACGCGGTTGAGGCCCGGCTCTTCCAGGCCCAGTTCGGCCATGAATTCGTCGCGCTCTTCATCTTCCAGCTCGGCGATGTCCGATTCCACTGCCGCACAGACCGGCACCACCACTGAGCCTTCGGCTTCAGCAATCGCGCGCACCTGGTCGAGATACGGGTTGTTCTCGAAACCGTCTTCATTAACGTTGGCGATGTACATGGTCGGCTTCAGCGTCAGGAAGCTGAGATAGCGGATCGCTGCTTTCTCATCGGCGTCCAGCGACAGCGAGCGCAGCATACCGGCGTTTTCCAGATGCGGCAGGCACTTCTCCAGCGCGGCCAGTTCCGCCTTAGCATCTTTGTCGCCGCCTTTGGCTTTCTTCTGGCAGCGCTGAATGGCACGTTCGCAGGTGTCGAGATCCGACAGCGCCAGCTCGGTGTTGATGACATCAATATCTTCTGCCGGGTTTACTTTACCGGAGACGTGGATGATGTTGTCGTTTTCAAAGCAGCGCACTACGTGGCCGATGGCTTCAGTTTCGCGGATGTTGGTCAGGAACTGGTTGCCCAGGCCTTCACCTTTCGACGCGCCTTTTACCAGACCGGCGATGTCCACGAACTCCATGGTGGTTGGCACCACGCGCTGTGGCTTAACAATCTCGCTCAGCTGATCGAGGCGCAGGTCAGGCATCGGCACCACGCCGGTGTTGGGTTCGATGGTGCAGAACGGAAAGTTGGCTGCTTCGATACCCGCTTTGGTCAGCGCGTTGAACAGGGTGGATTTACCGACGTTCGGCAGGCCCACAATACCGCATTTAAATCCCATGATCTTACCTTTCTCACTGAGTGTGCAGCGCTGGCAGACAGCGCCGACTGATTCAAAAATTTTCGCGCATTATACACAGAATTCCCTGCGGCGGCGCGGGAATTGGCTTAGCTGGCTTTGAAGGCGTGCAGACGGTTCATCGCCTTAATCTTATCTTCTTTTAGCCACAGTTCGGTGCAGCGCACCGCTTCGTCGACCGCCTCGTCAATCAGCTTCTGCTCGCTGGCCGGTGCCTTGCCGAGCACAAATCCGGTGACCTTGTTACGATCGCCCGGATGGCCGATACCGACGCGCAGGCGATGAAAATTGTTGTTATTACCGAGCTTGCTGATGATGTCTTTCAGGCCATTATGACCGCCATGGCCGCCGCCCTGTTTGAATTTCGCCACGCCTGGCGGCAGGTCCATTTCATCGTGTGCCACCAGAATCTCTTCCGGCGTAATGCGATAGAACGTCGCCATCGCCGCCACCGCTTTGCCGCTCAGGTTCATAAAGGTGGTAGGCACCAGCAGGCGCACATCCTCGCCGGCCAGCGACAGGCGCGCGGTGTAGCCGAAAAACTTCGGCTCCTCTTTGAGAGACTGATTATGGCGCGAGCAAAGTAAATCCACATACCAGGCACCAGCGTTATGGCGCGTTGCCGCGTATTCAGCGCCGGGATTGGCCAGCCCCACAATCAGTTTAATGCTGCTCACGATGTTTATCCTGTCTCGCTGCGAAAGGGCGATAGTTTACTGCCTGCCGGCGGGGATGACAAAGGGCGCAATGACAGATTAATGACCAAAGGTGACTAATCAATTTCTATCGAAATCAATGTGCTGGCGGTAAAGTTTTGTCAGACATTGTGAAGGATGTGTGATCCTGTACGCATCTTAACCGCCAGCCATTGCCTAAACTTATGGCCAGTTAACCAAACGTGCTGTTTTCTGCGTTGCTGAAAAGGATGGAGGTGAATCATGAAACGTCAACACTGCCGCACCGTCGGTAATGGTTTGATGTGTCTCGGCTTGTTAACCATGGTACTCGGGGTGGGTTATTCCATCATTAACCAGCTGCCGTCGGTCAACCTGCCACAGTTCCTCGCGCATGGAGCGATGTTCAGTATTTTCGTGGGTGCGCTACTGTGGCTGGTCGGCGCACGCGTCAGCGGGCGGGAGAGGGTGGAAGACCGCTATTACTGGTTGCGTCACTACGGTGATAAACGCTGCCGTCGCGATCACCACTCAACGCACTAACCGGCTTCCGCCATTGCCGCCTGCGGCGTCTGATAACCTTCGACGCGGTTACGTCCGGCGGCTTTAGCGCGATACAAGGCTTCATCAGCCAGCGCCAGCAGGGAGGGAAACGCCTGATGACGCTGGCTGGCAGTGGCAAAGCCAATGCTCACTGTATAACCGATGTCGTTGGGTAGCGACAGCTGTGTCGCCAGCCGGATACGCTCACAGATGCGCTGCGCCTGCTCACTGTCGCCAGGAAGCAACGCGGCAAACTCCTCACCGCCCAGCCGGGCAAACTGACCCTCAACCGGCATTAACGCTTTTACCACCTGACAAAAATCCACCAGCACCCGATCCCCCTGCTGATGGCCATAGCGATCGTTAATGCTTTTGAAATGATCGAGGTCGAACAGCACTGCACTGTAAATATAGGGCTGCGGCAAACGTGCGTGGCGCAGCAGCAGTTTTTCTGCGGCCTCAAACAATGCGCGCCGGTTCCAGACGCCGGTAAGCGGATCGTGCAGCGACGCCAGCTTATGGGCGATCTGCGTACGCTCATTGACCATCGCCAGGATAGTGAATGTCAGGCCGATGACGAAGAGGATCGACTCCAGAATCACATACACCGAAAAGCCGGACCCGCCAATGGCGCCCGGTACGGGGGGGGCTACCGCATCGTCAAGGAAAATGCGCGCCAGATGGAACAGTAAGTGGATCCACAGCAGTATCTGCGCGGGCCAGAAAGTGACGGTCAGCGAGGCGCGTGCCTGCCACTGCAGACGAATCAGCGCGGCGGTAAAGATGATGCACAGCAGGCACATGACCAGCACGCGTTTCGGCTGGCCGTGATAGAACTGCGGAAAGGCACAAAGCAGCGCCCACAACAGCGCGCCAGTGATCCAGCAAAAACCGAGCGGAAGGCGGCAAAAAGTACGAAAGGCGTTGAGCAGGGTGCCGTAGGCCAGCAGCATGATGACATTCCCGACCGCCACCGGCAAAAAGTGTAAACCGGCGCTGCGCAGGCTGCTGAGCAGCACGGCGGCAAGCGTCAGTATTAGCGTCAGTGTGGTAAAACCCAGCACCCGGTCGTACTGCGCCCCGACCCAGGCAAAAATCAAAATAATGCTCAGAAACCCCAGCACGTAGAGCTCGCAAATAAACAACGTATAAATGTCGAGTGGCATGGTGGTCGGAGTTCTCAGCAAAAGTGTGGTGAAAAATATCACTAATCACTGGACCGCTAAAGCCCGGATGCGCTTGTCTGATAAAAAGAGTGGAAGGCGGGGAGATTGGTGGATTTTGAGGCCATTTATCGCGCAAATAGTGGCGGCGGAAGCGGCTTTATCGGGATGTTACTCCGCCCACAGGCAATAAAAAACCGGGCAGGGCGCCCGGTTTTTCGCGAACAATTAATGTTCGAACATCGCCGAAATCGATTCTTCGTTGCTGATACGACGAATGGCTTCGGCCAGCATGCCAGACAGCGTCAGCGTACGCACGTTTGGCAGTGACTTCATCTCTTCCGACAGCGGAATAGTGTCGCAAACAATCACCTGATCAATCACTGATTTGCGCAGATTTTCCACCGCGTTGCCAGAGAAGATTGGATGGGTGGCGTAAGCGAACACGCGTTTCGCGCCGCGCTCTTTCAGTGCTTCAGCCGCTTTGCACAGCGTACCGCCGGTGTCGATCATATCGTCGACCAGTACGCAGTCACGACCGGCAACGTCACCGATGATGTGCATCACCTGCGACACGTTCGCACGCGGGCGACGTTTGTCGATGATGGCCATGTCGGTGTCGTTGAGCAGTTTGGCGATAGCGCGAGCGCGCACTACGCCACCGATGTCCGGCGAAACCACAATTGGGTTTTCCAGACCAATCTGCAGCATATCTTCCAGCAGAATCGGGCTACCGAACACGTTATCCACCGGGACATCAAAAAAGCCCTGGATCTGTTCAGCGTGCAGGTCAACCGTCAGTACACGGTCCACGCCGACGCTGGAGAGGAAATCAGCCACAACTTTGGCGGTAATTGGCACGCGGGCAGAACGCACGCGGCGGTCCTGACGGGCATAGCCAAAGTAAGGGATTACAGCAGTAATACGACCAGCAGAAGCCCGACGCAGTGCGTCGACCATCACAACCAGCTCCATCAAGTTATCATTGGTGGGGGCACAGGTGGACTGGATGATGAAAATATCACCACCGCGTACATTTTCATTAATCTGTACACTTACTTCGCCATCGCTGAAACGGCCGACAGCGGCGTCTCCGAGGCTGGTGTAAAGGCGGTTGGCAATACGTTGTGCTAGTTCCGGGGTGGCGTTACCAGCAAATAGCTTCATATCAGGCACGAGAAGAACCTCAGGCTTGGCGTCCAGAGAATGAACCGCTCAAAAATAACCGGCGAATACATTTGAGCCTGTTCATACGGGTGTGTTAATGCGTCACGTGCAGTGTCTGGAACAGGGTGACACTGTCACGTTTACGCTTAGAGCCCGGAAAGGGTACGCTGTAACGGCGAGAGATTAAGCCCACGCGCCACAAATCCGCACATCCATTTCGGGGCAAGCTCCAGCACCTGACGAGCAGCGGACTCGGTGTCAAATTCAGCAAACACGCAAGCGCCGGTCCCTGTCAGGCGCGACGGCGCGTATTCTAGCAGCCAGGAAAGCAGCGCATCAACCTCACGAAAACGTTTTCTTGCTACCGCTTCACAATCATTGTGAAAAGGACGCTGCAACAGTTCATCTAATGTGCGTATTGGTGAATCGCGCGTCAGTTCAGGATCGCGAAACAGATCCGGGGTGGCGATGCTGACGCCAGGATGGGCCACCAGATACCATTTTTCCGCCGGAAACGCGGGCTGCAATTGCTCGCCGACCCCTTCGGCAAACGCCGCATGGCCGCGCACGAATACCGGCACATCGGCACCGAGGCGCACGCCAAGCGTAGCCAGCTCATCCACGCTGAGCTGGGTGCGCCACAGATGGTTCAGCGCCACCAGCACCGTCAGGGCATCAGACGAGCCACCGCCCAGACCACCGCCCATCGGCAGGCGCTTCTCCAGCGCGATCCGGGCACCGGCCTGCGGCGGCAGGGTGCCTTTGTCCGCCGCTGCGGCACGTAGCGCCAGCGCCGCCCGCACGATCAGGTTGTCTTCATCGGCCACGCCGTCGAGCGGCGTCAGCAGGGTGATATTGCCGCTGTTATCCGGGGTAATCTCCAGGGTGTCGCCAACATCGAGAAACTGAAACAGCGTCTGCAAATTGTGGTAGCCGTCTGCACGACGGCCGGTAATGTAGAGAAACAGGTTGAGCTTTGCCGGCGCGGGCCAGGTGGTGATCATTGTGTGGTCCAGCTATCCATGCGCAGTTTGATGCGCTGACCGCCTTCGGTCAGTTCGAGGTTGGCCGGCAGCGGCGGGTTCACCTTGCTGTCGTAATCGCTGATATTCACCTTCCACTGCTGGCCGTTGCGGCTGTAGGTCAGGCTTTGCAGCTGATAGTTGTTGTTCAGCTGATAGTCGCTGGCGTCGCCAGGCAGACCCATCATCCACTGACGCAGGTTCGCCAGCGGAATATCCATGCCGGTGAGCTGGGAAATCATCTTCTCCGCGTCGTTGCTGACGTAGCGTTTGCCTTTGTTATCGACAATCTGCACCACCGAACCCTGCGCGTCGAGCTGCAGTTCTGTGCTGCCGAGCGGGTTAGTCAGCAGCAGACGGTAACGGTCTGCAGCAGTTTGCTGCCAGTTGAAGCGGGCATAAACCTTCTGCTTATCCGACAGATAGGCAAAAGCGCCGCGCGTCTGGTACTGGGTAATTTTCGCTACCGCCTGCTGGTGTTGCTGCCACTGCGGCGATGTCGTGCTGGGACCGGGACCTTGCTGGGGTTTGTTGATGCTACAGGCAGCCAGCAACACGCTGGCAAGGGGCAAAAGGCGCAACAGCTGGCGCGGGGGCAAATGCATCACGTGGTCGTCTCCTCAGACACGTTTTTACGTCGTAACCGGTAACGCTAACCATCCGTCTCTGTGCCGTCAATGGCGATGTCAGGATAATTGCGCACGATCAGTTTAATCTTATTACAGTCATAGGCTTTGTATGGCTTTTCTTGATCTGTTGCATCTTGTAGAATGCGCAGCACAAAACCTGACAATTATTGGGACTTCCCAACCCGAATCACCATGACGCTGCTTGCTCTCGGAATCAACCACAAAACCGCACCTGTTGCGCTGCGCGAACGTGTTTCGTTCACGCCAGACACGCTGGACCAGGCGCTGAACAGCTTGCTGTCTCAGCCGATGGTGCAGAGCGGGGTGGTGCTTTCTACCTGTAACCGGACGGAACTCTACCTCAGCGTAGAGCAGCAGACCGATCTGCAGGAGCAGCTGGTGCGCTGGTTGTGCGAGTATCACGACTTACGTGAAGAGGACGTGCGCAACAGCCTGTACTGGCATCAGGATAACGCGGCGGTCAGCCACCTGATGCGCGTGGCCAGCGGACTCGACTCGCTGGTGCTGGGCGAGCCACAGATTCTCGGTCAGGTCAAAAAAGCCCATGCTGACTCCTCGCGCGACCATGCGCTGAGCAGCGAGCTGGAACGCATGTTCCAGAAAACCTTCTCGGTGGCCAAGCGCGTGCGCACCGAAACCGAAATCGGCGCCAGCGCGGTGTCGGTCGCCTTTGCTGCCTGCTCCTTAGCCCGTCAGATTTTCGAATCACTTAGCAGCGTTAACGTGCTGCTGGTTGGTGCCGGTGAAACCATCGAACTGGTGGCGCGCCACCTGCGCGAACACAGCGTGCGCAAACTGATGATCGCCAACCGCACGCGTGAACGCGCACAGCTGCTGGCGGACGAAGTCGGCGCCGAAGTGATTGGCCTTGCCGATATCGAAACCCGCCTGGCCGATGCCGATATCATTATCTCCTCCACCGCCAGTCCGCTGCCGATTATTGGCAAAGGCATGGTGGAACGGGCGCTGAAGGCGCGCCGCAATCAGCCTATGCTGCTGGTGGATATCGCCGTGCCGCGCGATGTTGAGCCGGAAGTGGGCAAGCTGGCCAACGCTTATCTGTACAGCGTGGATGATCTGCAGGCGATCATCGAGCAGAACATGGCGCAGCGCAAAGCGGCGGCGGTGCAGGCGGAAAGCATTGTGGTGCAGGAGAGCGGTGAATTCATGGCCTGGCTGCGCGCGCAAAGCGCCGGTGAGACCATCCGCGAATACCGCGCGCAGGCTGACGACGTGCGCGCCGAGCTGCAGGATCGTGCGCTGGCGGCATTGCGTCAGGGTGCTGATGCCGAAAAAGTCTTGCAGGAGCTGGCACACAAGCTCACCAACCGTTTAATTCATGCACCAACCAAATCACTGCAGCAGGCCGCGCGCGACGGCGACAGCGAACGCCTGCAGATCTTACGTGACAGCCTCGGTTTAGAGTAATCTGGTCTGTCACGACCTATCACTGGGATACCCTCTATTAGATGAAGAGCTCGATTGTTGCCAAGCTGGAAGCGCTGCAGGAACGCCATGAAGAAGTTGAAGCGTTACTGGGCGATGCCGGCGTAATTGGCGATCAGGACCGTTTCCGCGCGTTATCACGTGAATATGCCCAGCTGAGCGACGTCACCCGTTGTTTCCGCGAATGGCAGCAGGTGCAGGAAGATGTCGAAACGGCTGAAATGCTGCTCGACGATGCGGAAATGCGCGACATGGCGCAGGAAGAGTTAAAGCTGTCGCGCGACAAGCGCGAGGTGCTGGAACAGCAGCTTCAGGTGCTGCTGCTGCCGAAAGATCCCGACGATGAACGTCCGTGTTTTATCGAAGTGCGTGCCGGTACCGGTGGCGACGAAGCGGCGATTTTCGCCGGCGATCTGTTCCGCATGTACAGTCGCTATGCCGAAGCGCGTCGCTGGCAGGTGGAGATCATGAGCGCCAACGATGGCGAGCATGGCGGCTACAAAGAAGTCATTGCGCGTATCACCGGTGATGGCGCCTATGGCCGCATGAAGTTTGAATCCGGCGGCCATCGCGTGCAGCGCGTGCCGGAAACCGAATCGCAGGGGCGCATTCACACCTCCGCCTGTACCGTGGCGGTGATGCCGGAGCTGCCGGAAGCCGAACTGCCGGACATCAATCCGGGCGATCTGAAAATTGATACCTTCCGCTCTTCCGGCGCGGGCGGTCAGCACGTTAACACCACCGATTCGGCGATCCGTATCACCCACCTGCCAACCGGCATCGTGGTGGAGTGCCAGGATGAGCGCTCGCAGCACAAAAACAAAGCCAAAGCGCTGGCGGTGCTGGGCGCACGTATTCACGCGGCGGAAATGGCGAAGCGCCAGGCGGCGGAAGCCTCAACGCGGCGTAACCTGCTGGGCAGCGGCGACCGTTCCGACCGAATCCGTACCTATAACTTCCCGCAGGGGCGCGTCACCGATCACCGCATTAACCTGACGCTCTACCGCCTCGACGAAACCATGGAAGGCAAGCTGGATACGCTGATCGAGCCGATTGTGCAGGAGTATCAGGCTGACCAGCTGGCCGCACTGGCCGGGCAGGAGTGATGAACGTCCGGCGCTGGCTGCAGCAGGCGCAGGCTGCGTTGTGCGGAGGCGATAGCCCGAAGCGCGACGCGGAGATTCTGCTGGGTTTTGTCACCGGCAAGTCGCGCAGCTGGCTGGTTGCGTTTGATGACAGCCCGCTCGATGATGCGCAACTGGCGCAGCTGGAGACGTTACTGGCACGCCGCGTGCGCGGTGAGCCGATTGCGCATCTGGTGGGCGAACGCGAGTTCTGGTCGCTGCCGCTACGCGTCAGTGATGCCACGCTGATTCCGCGTCCGGATACCGAAGTGCTGGTGGAGCAGGCGCTGCTGCGGCTGCCCGCGACGCCCTCCGCGGTGCTCGATCTCGGCACCGGTACCGGCGCCATTGCGCTGGCGCTGGCCAGCGAGCGGCCCGATTGTCAGATTACCGGCTGCGACCGCATCGCCGCTGCGGTTGCGCTGGCGCAGGACAACGCCCAGCGCCTGCACCTCACCAACGCCGGATTTGTGCTCAGCCACTGGTTCGACGATCTGCCCGCCCAACGTTTCGATCTGATTGTCAGCAATCCGCCTTACATTGATGCCGCCGATGAACATCTGCAGCAGGGCGACGTGCGTTTTGAGCCGCTCAGCGCGCTGGTGGCGGAGGAGGCCGGGCTGGCCGATTTACGATTAATCATTGAACGCGCGCCGCACTGGTTGCAGCCGCAGGGTTGGCTGCTGCTGGAACACGGCTGGCAGCAGGGCGAGGCTGTACGCGCGCTGCTGACCCATCACGGTTTCCTGGCGGTCACCACCGTTGAGGATTACGGCGGCAATCCGCGCGTCACGCTTGGACAACTTACTTAAGGAAGCACTATGGCCAGCTGGTATCCGCTGATAAAAAATTTCCATCTGCTGACAGTCGCGATCACCATCACGCTGTTTCTGCTGCGTTTTTACTGGCTGACCACCGGATCTGCCCTGCTGCAGCGCCGCTGGGTGCGCATTGCGCCGCACGTCAACGATACATTCCTGCTGCTCAGCGGTGCACTGCTGGTGCAGATTACCCACTTTTATCCGTTTACCCCACAAGGAAGCTGGCTGACGGAGAAGCTGTTAGCGGTTATCATCTACATCGCCTTAGGTTCCGTGGCATTGAGTCGTCGCCCGCGCAGCATGGCGACCCGCTGGGTCGCCTGTTTAGTCGCCGTGGTCGCATTATTGCTGGTGATTAAACTGGCGATGACCAAAATGCCGTTATTGGGGATAGTATGACCTCGCCAGTGCAACTTGATTACAGTGAAACACCGTTAAGTGAAGCGGTGATCGGCGCGACCTGCGCCATACGTAATGATTTTTCCGCGCCTTCCGTCCAGCAGCAGCTGGCTGACCTGGTTGAAGAGGCGCGGCGCTATGTCAGTAGCGAACAGGATGCGGATCTGCAGCTGGAGAAGCTGCTCGATCTGTTTTACCAGCAGTGGGGCTTTGGCGGTGCCAGCGGCGTCTACAATCTGTCAGACGCGCTGTGGATCGATAAAGTGCTGAAGAGCCGGCAGGGGACGGCGGTATCGCTCGGCGTGATTCTGCTGCACATTGCGGATGAGCTAGAGCTGCCGCTGATGCCGGTGATTTTCCCGACGCAGCTTATTCTGCGTGCCGACTGGCTCGACGGTGAAATGTGGCTGATCAATCCGTTTAACGGTGAAACGCTCGACACCCATACGCTGGAAGTGTGGCTGAAGGGCAATATCAGCCCGACGGCAAAGCTCTATTCTGACGACCTCGATGAAGCGAAAACCGTCAGCGTGATGCGCAAAATGCTCGACACGCTGAAAGCGGCGCTGATGGATGAGAAGCAGATGGAGCTGGCGCTCAACGTCAGCCAGGTGCTGCTGCAAATCGACCCGGACGATCCCTATGAGATTCGCGACCGCGGTTTGATTTACGCCCAGCTGGAGTGTGAGCATATCGCACTGACCGATTTGACCTATTTCGTTGAACAGTGTCCTGAAGACCCAGTCAGCGAGATGATTAAAGTGCAGATCCACGCAATTGAACAGAAACAGGTGACGCTGCACTAAGCGTCCCCCGACATTTAAGGAAAGGGCATGACACAGAAAGTAGTGAGTATCGGCGATATCAAGGTCGCAAACGATCTGCCATTTGTTCTCTTCGGCGGCATGAACGTGCTGGAATCCCAGGATCTCGCCATGCGCATCTGCGAACATTACGTGAAGGTAACCGACAAGCTCGGCATTCCGTATGTGTTCAAAGCCTCTTTTGACAAAGCCAACCGCTCTTCCATCAAGTCTTACCGTGGTCCCGGCCTTGACGAAGGCATGAAAATTTTCCAGGCGCTGAAGCAGGCGTTCGGCGTGAAAATTATCACTGACGTGCACGAAAGCTGGCAGGCGCAGCCGGTTGCCGACGTGGTGGATGTGATTCAGCTGCCGGCCTTCCTGGCGCGTCAGACCGATCTGGTGGAAGCGATGGCGAAAACCGGTGCCGTGATTAACGTGAAGAAGCCGCAGTTCGTCAGCCCAGGCCAGATGGGCAATATCGTCGATAAGTTTGCCGAAGGCGGCAACGACAAGGTGATTCTGTGCGATCGCGGCAGCAACTTCGGGTATGACAACCTGGTGGTTGATATGCTCGGTTTCAACGTGATGAAGAAAGTCACTAACAACAGCCCGGTGATTTTTGACGTCACCCATGCGCTGCAGACGCGCGATCCGTTTGGCGCGGCCTCTGGCGGTCGTCGTGCGCAGGTTGCCGAACTGGCGCGTGCGGGCATGGCGGTAGGCATCGCCGGTCTGTTCATCGAAGCGCACCCGGAACCGAACAGCGCCAAATGCGACGGCCCGTCCGCGCTGCCGCTCGATAAGCTGGAACCGTTCCTGGCGCAGATGAAAGCGATTGACGATCTGGTTAAAAGCTTCCCGGAGCTGGATACCAGTAACTGATTTGTCATAGCAACAGCAAAGGCACCCGCGGGTGCCTTTGTAATAGAATGGTAAATTCTGTCGCAGGCGCTTAACAACGAAGGGATTACATAAAGTATCAACTGAAATTGACCGTTAAAACCATCTAAAATATTTCACGTAGATAGCACCCATGACAATGACCCAGAGTAGGGTCAACAACAGCCCATAATGAGGGAAAAGCGCTGTCAAAAGTATTCCACCTGCTACCGCCGCAATCACCGGTATTAGTGAAAAAAAAGACTGACTTAACCATGCATAGAACCAGGAAAAGATTCGTTTCATTTTGTCAGTAACCGTTCTACTAATGCCAATATTTGCTCATCATTTGTTGAGCCGGATTTGTTTAAGTAAATAATTTTAGACATTTCAGGTTCTATGAGATAATAAAGCATTTCTAATTTCTGTTGATACAGATCGAAATAATACTCCGGATCCGCAAATTTCAAATGCTGAGCTGCTGTTGCAGCGATTTGTATTTTCCCATAAAATTTTAAAACTGTGACACTATAAAGCGAAGTCCGGTCAATCACATCAACCAGCGAGCTCTTAAAAACTTTAGATTCGGTAACTATGCGCGCGATAAGAAATGAAATGGTGAGTTTTGAAGCTTTACCGCTTGTATAATTAGCCGCCTTTTCAGCAAGTTGGCGCACCAGATTTTGAACATTATGTTCACTGAGACGCGCAAGTTTTTTTCTAAAGTAGATTTCAACCATATCAAGGATGACATCATGTCGTGAAAAAACCTGTGGCAGAGCTGAAAACATACGAACATCTTCACTTCTCAGTCGTTTACATACATCTTTGTAATCATCAAAAACGCAGGAACTATACCAGCTAGCTCTTTCAATTCCCGAGGCAACTGTAGTACTGGCGGTTCGCGTTTCTTCACGCAGTTGCGCCAGTGCTTTTTCAAAATTGAGTGCAATTGTACGATCAGCCTGAAGCTTCAATTTCAGATACGACATGGTTAATCATCCCTTACTGTAGAAATCCTTAAGAAACGATTATATACTCATCACATCTTGTTGCAAGGAGCATGCATGGAAATGAAACGGATACTATTACTAATTGTCTTAACATTAGGCTACGCAATTGTTATTCCTGAGATCATTTTCAGATTCCTTTCCGAATCATCGTATATGCTGTTAGGTAAATTAGTGAACCCTTTTCATGTTTTTTTATCGACCATTGATGCGTTGATTATCGCAACTATTTTATTATCTGCTTTTCTCTCATGGTTAACATTAAAGCTGATAGCGTCCATCGCTAAGCGGTAAAGTTTTAATGTTCAAGCAGCATTTTGATACGGTGTCGGGGCTGAAAGGAAGGTAAGTCAATTGACGTATGGGTTATTTACAAGCAATCATAAATAATCACTGGCAGCCAGAGTGCATGCAGTGAACATTTTAACTTCTTCGGGTAAACAGAAAATTAGCAATAAACTATTCGATTTAAGGCTTAATTTTTAGCAAATAGCTGGCAGGGCCAGATGTGCTAACGGCTGTTATTAAGCCGTAAAGATATCTCTATCCAGGTGCGCATAAATGCGCACCCTACATTGTACGGTCGCCGTTCATGACGACCGATTCACCTGATGCACATGAATGCGCACCCTGCGCTGTAGGGTCGCCATTCATGGCGACCACTTCATTTAACATCACAGCATAATTGTCAGCAGATAGCCGGCAAACAGGGCCAGATGCGCTGCGCCGTTGAGCACGTTGGTGCGGCCAGTGGAGAACGAGATGTGGCACAGAATCAGCACCGCGCTCATCACCACCATATGCGGCGGCTCAAGGCCGAAAATCAATTGCTGACCGGTCAGGGTGGCGATAATGGTCACCGTCGGCACCGTCAATGAAATGGTGGCCAGCACCGAACCGAAAAACAGGTTCATCGCGCGCTGCACCTGATTCATCAGCACCGCCTTGATTGCGCCCAGACCTTCCGGCGACAGAATCAGCAGCGCGACGAGGAAACCGGTAAACTGCTCCGGCGCGTTCATTTCAGTGAGCAGCATTTCCAGCGAGTTGGCGTTCATCTTCGTCACGCTGATCACCGCGATCAGATGCACAATCAGCCACGCGGTGTGCCACAGCGAGCTGTGCGCGGAAGGTTTGCCGTGATGCGGGTCGCCATCATCGCTCTCGTCTTCATGCTCGTAAACAAACAGGCTCTGGTGGGTTTTGGTCTGAATCAGCAGGAACACGCCGTACATCGCCGCAGAGATCGCCGCAATGATCAGCGCCTGCGCGGTGGTGAAATTGCCGCCGGGCAGGGCATTAGGAAACACCAGCACCAGAATCGCCAGCGGGAAAATGGCGATCATGTACTGCTTCACGCCGGCCAGGTTAACGTACTGGGTGGCAAATTTACGCCCGCCTAGCAGCAGGGCACAGCCCACCAGTCCGGCGGTAACGATCATGATGATGGAGTAGAGCGTATCGCGCATCAGCGCGGGCGCTGCATCGCCGGTCGCCATCAGCGCCGAAATCAGGCTCACTTCCAGAATTACCACTGACAGGCTGAGGATCAGCGAGCCGTAAGGTTCACCTAACCGGTGCGCCAGAACGTCGGCGTGACGTACTACGCTGAAGGCGCTGCTTAAAATCGCCACCAGCGCCAGCAGATTGATGCCGATTACCGGCAGAAGCGCTGTCTGGCCGCCAAAAAAGCTCAGCACCGCCAGCGCCAGAATCGGGAAAATCAGCGAATACTCGCTGTGTCGGGTCTTCTCATGTCCAGCCATGCGCCATCCTCTTCGGCAAAAAGAACAAAAACAGGCAATTGCTGCCTGATAAATATAGTGACTCATCTGACGAAGCGCAGTGTAACTTTTCACCACTGCTCACGCAGATTTTTTACGCGTTTTTACTTTTTGTCATTTTTACCTGAACGAAGTGAAATTAGCGCTAATCAGCGAATTAACCCTTTTCATCAGCAGGTTAAGAGTGCGTGTTTCTCATCTATCCTGCATGAAAGGAGTAAGAACAGAACTGAATCATCTGGCCTTATCCTCACTACCCGCCTTATTTGCTGGCAGAAGTATGAAATAGCAGGTTTGCGTTTTTGCCGTTCTCTTCCAGACTTATACAGGGAACCTGAAACAGGAGGAACTATGCCTTATTCATCGAACCGGGAACTGCCGGACAGCGTGCGCCACGTGCTGCCGGGCCATGCGCAAACCATCTACCAAAAGGCGTTTAACAGCGCCTGGGATCAGTATAAAGATGAAGACGATCGTCGCGGTGATGAATCGCGCGAGCAGGTGGCACACAAAGTCGCCTGGGCGGCGGTCAAAAAAGAGTACGCCAAAGGCGAGGACGACAAGTGGCATCCTAAACACTAGCTCCCGCGCGGGCCACTGCGGCCCGCTTCACACTTCTCCGCGCTTCGTTCAAGAATCCTGCCAGGCAGCCGATGCTATTTACAGATAATTTCCCCTTTGTGATCGGGGTCAATCTTGAAACGTTTATGGCAAATGCATTACTGTCTTGTCTTAAGTCGACGCCGCGGGCGCCGCCTGTAAAATCGCAGATTCAGGGAGCCATAACGACAGGAAGGTCAGCGCAGTAGAGGAGATCGCAGTGTTAACCCGGGAATTCTTACTAAAAGCGGATTGCAAAACTTCATTTGGTGATATTGACGAAGCGCTGCTGTGGAGCTGTGAGAAGCGCGCCGCGTCGCTCTGCGCCACACTTGCCTGTCGTCCCGATCAAAGCCCGGTGTGGATCTTCGGCTACGGTTCCCTGATGTGGAACCCGGTCTTTGAAGCGGAAGAGGT
The DNA here is from genome assembly GCF_016643525.1 of Pantoea sp. Morm. Taxonomy (NCBI): domain Bacteria; kingdom Pseudomonadati; phylum Pseudomonadota; class Gammaproteobacteria; order Enterobacterales; family Erwiniaceae; genus Pantoea; species Pantoea sp. Morm. The sequence goes on from NZ_VOQX01000026.1 coordinate 22,392, forward strand.
GGCGACCGGACGGCTTGAGGGCTGGCACCGTGCTTTTTGCCTGCGGCTGACCGCCGGACGCGGCACCGTTGCCGCACCGGGACGGATGCTGGCGCTGAAAGAGGGCGGTTCTACCAGCGGTCTGGCGTTTCGCCTGCCGGAAGCGCGCCTGCATGAAGAGCTTGAGCTGCTGTGGAAACGGGAAATGATCACCGGCTGCTATCTGCCCACCTGGTGTGAACTGACGCTGGAGGATGGCCGCACGGTTACGGCGCTGGTGTTTATCATGGATCCGCGTCATCCGCTGTATGAAGCCGACTCCTGCCGCAGCACCATTGCTCCGCTGATCGCTCAGGCCAGTGGTCCGCTTGGCAGCAACGCGCAGTATCTGTTCTCGCTGGAACAGGAGCTGGGCAAACGCGGCATGCAGGAAGAGGCGTTAACGCGCCTTGCGGCCGAAGTGCGCGCGCTGCAGCAGAGCGCCGCGCGCGGCTAACCTCAATTACCCGGATTAATCAGCCAGGTGCCCGGCTGGTTAATCGTCAGCATCTGGCTGCGCACCTGGCTGCCGTGATGCACTTCAATACGATAGCTGCCTGCCGCCAGATTCAGTGAGGCGAAACCGCTGCTGGCGGGTTTCACATCCTTCGCTTCACCGTTCAGCACGATATTTTCCCCTGCCTGCAACTGCAGATAAACCGTCGCCATGGTTGGTGCGCTGCTGGCGGGCGCGCTGCCCGCTGATGGGGTCGCCGCCGGGGCGCTGCTGGCCGCCACCGGCGGTGCGTCGCTCGGGCGATTGGCTTTCCACACTACGACCATCACGGCAAGCAACGCCACGGCAGCGGCAGCGAGCAGGGCGGGCGACAGACGGCGCACATTGCGTGGCGTCACCGGTTCAATCGCGGCGGCAGCATGATTAACCGCCATTACCTGCGGTTCCGGCACGGCCGCTACCGACTCGGGCGCGGACTGGCTCTCCACCGGGAAGGTCGTCACCAGCGCTTCGACATCGCTCACCGGCAGATCGATCAGCCGGGCAAAAGCATCAATACTCTGTGGCCGGTCTTCCGGCCTCATCGCCAGCGCGCAGTCGATCGCGTGCAGCAGCGGCAGCGAATACCCCTCAGGCTTGCGCTCCACCAGCGGCTGGTAGTTATCTTCAATGCAGCGCACCACGCTGACCGGCGGCGCGTGGCCGGTGATCAGCGTATGCAGCACCGCGCCCAGCGCGTAGATATCGGTCCACGGTCCCTGTTCGACTTCTCCCTCTTCGCTGTACTGCTCAATCGGCGCGAAGCCCGGCTTGAGCATGATCTCGGTTTCATCCGACAGGTTGCCAATCTCTTTGCGCGCCGAGCCAAAGTCGAGCAGCACCGGCAGCTGATTTTCCTGAATCTGAATGTTATCGAGCGAAATATCACGATGCAGGTAACCGGCGGTGTGAATGGTGTTGATGGCACCAAACAGCGGCGGTAACAGACGGCGAATCCACGCTTCGTCAATGCTGTCCGGGCTGGTGAGCTGCCACTCTTTCAGCGTCATGCCGCTGTAATAGAGCGTGCCCATGTAAGCCGTGCCGTTCTCTTCCCAGAAGCGCAGGACGTGCAGCAGACCGGGATGATTGAAACGCGCCAGCAGCCGTGCCTCCTGAATAAAGCTGTTGCGTCCGGCATTAAACAGTTTCTGGAAGCGCTCGCCGCGCAGTTCCAGCGCCAGATCCGCACCGCGTACCGCCAGCGACACCGGCATGTACTCTTTGATGGCGATGGTGCGTTCCAGCTGATGATCCCAGGCGCGATAGACAATGCCAAAGCCGCCGCCGCCGATCACTTCCTTGATTTCAAACTCGTTAAACCGGTAGCCCGCAGGCAGGGCATTGGGGGTATGATTTTCGTTTGCCGACATAGTGAGCTCTCTGAACACGTCCTGTAGCGCCCCGTCACGCCGGTGACGGCGGGCAACAACCGCTAATTAATTAATGTTACGCCAGGCACCAATTGCCGGATCGGCCAGATCGGCGTGCAGGGTGTCAATCAGTAACACAGTCACTTTTTGCTGTGGCATAAACTGCGGCGACCAGATGCCGCGTAAGCTATCAACCCGCGATTTCACCGCTTCGCTATCCGTGCCGGTGTTTTTATCCATTTTAATCAGCAGCGTGCCGCTGAAACGCCAGACGTGCTGCTGAGCATCAAACGGCAGCACCAGCCAGCTATCACTGGCATCGGGCCGCGTGACAATCATGCGCTGTTTGTTCACCGCTACCACCTCCAGCGGCGTGCGGGTCAGCGTAAGATCGGCGATGGGATAACCCTGCAGGAAGGTTACCGTCTGGCTGCGCGTTTTGCCGTCACTCAGCAGCGTCATCGCCGCCGGACCTTCCAGCCAGCCCTCGGTTGAGCAATGCTGCTGCGGGTTCTCAGGGATAAACAGCGAACCGCCGTTTTCATCCCACCAGGTACGGAAATGGCAGCCGCCGGGCAGGGCGAAGTGCTGCAGCGGCGTGCTGTCGGCCGGACGCGATAAATCCAGCGGCGCTGCGGTATTGGCGCTGGCGCTGGCGGTCGCGTCATTAAGGATGATTGGCCGCCAGTTCTGCAGTTTTGCCGCGCTGCCGTTAGCCAGCACGCTGCCCTCTTTGCTGGTCATCTGCCAGGGGATCTCATCCAGCAGGCCGCACTGGTTCGCCAGCAGCGTACCGACGCGCGGCAGGAAGCTGGTAAGAATGCTGGTGTCGCTACTTTTACCGGACACGATGCGCAGCGGCAGCGTCTCTTTACACCAGTCGTCGGGCGCATTACTGGCAACGTTATCGATATAGACTTCCAGCGACAGGCTGGGCGAGTAGACCACCCGGTAATCTTCCGCCTGCGCATTCAGGGCCAGTAACAGGGCGGCAACGCCCGGCAACCACAGTTTCATAATGATCCTTGCAATCAATAACGTGACGGCAGAAAACGTGCCGCATCAGCCTGGGAATAAAGCAGCGTCGCGTCCTGCGGTTCGCCAATCCAGATTGCCAGAGCGCTGAGATTGTCGCTTTTAACACTGCGGTTTACGGCCTGTTCCATCAATGCCAGCCACTCTTCGCAGGCGTTTACCATGCGCAGTGCCTGTTCCATTTCGTCGGTGGTGAGGTTGAGCCAGAAGCCGTCGGTACAGACCAGAAATGCGTCACCATCGGTCAGCTCAATCACCTCGCTGAAGGTGGCCGGTCGGGCCGGCTCAATACCCAGCGCATTATAAAGTAAATTACTGTTAATGCCGGTATTTTCATAGCCGGCTTCGCGCAGCTGCTGCGCCAGACTGTGGTCACGCGTCACCTGATGCAGCACCCCGTGGCGGAAGTGATAAACCCGGCTATCACCGGCGTGCGCCCACCATGCGCGCTGCGTTGTGCGGTCAATAAACAGGGCGGCAAGGGTGGTGCTCATGCGCGAAAAATTCGGATTGTTCCCCTGGGCGCTGACCAGCGTTTGCTGACACTTTTCTATCGCCGCGCATGTACTCTCCGGCGTGAACGTTTCACTTTGCTGCAGCTGCGTCAACAGGGTATCGCGCACCAGCTGGGCCGCATAATCGCCGCCGGGCAGACCAGCCACGCCGTCGCACACCAGAAAACAGGCTTTCTGTTCATCGACTTCGGCACCGGTGCGATCCTGGTTTTCGTCACGCATACCCTGCTGGCAGCGGCTGGCAAACTTCATCTTCATGCGTCTTCGGTCCGCGTCTGGGAATCTTTGTACTGATTCACTTCCATGTCGTAGGCATGCAGAAAGGCTTCACCAAACAGGGTGTGGAAGTCATCTTCAATCTCGCCCGCAGTGCGCTGATAGTGACGGAGAAAATAGTCCCACAGCGCCGCTTTACGTCCGCCGCTGAACGGCATCTTAGGCAGCACGCCGTCTTTGCGCGCTTCCTCTTCCAGACGCTGCGGATTAAACGACTGCAGCATCGCGGCAATGATGGCGCGAATGCCGGCAATCATCCCCAGCTGATGCGCCTGTAAATCCACCAGCGCATCGCGCACCGCTGCTTCCGGTGGCATAAAGCCAGGCATCTGGCTCTGGTACATCTGCATCAGCACGGTTTTGCCGGAAGGCAGAATTTTAAACGGGTTATTGGCTTCGTTAAGGATCATCGTCATGTCGGCTTTCACGCCGCGCTTGAGGATGGAGCGCGAAGAGAGCAGGGCAACCGTACCCTGCGAAAACAGGCTGAGCATACGGCCGGTGACGCGCATCTGCTCTTCGGTGATCGGCGTCTGGTGACCATTATTCAGGCCCATACCTTCCAGCAGCGCGGCGATCAGTTTGTCCTGATCGGCGCCCGGCAGCACGGCTGGCACTACGGGCGCATCGCTTTGCGGATCGATCGCCAGGCGTGCGTCCGGGCGGCGTTCGTGACGCGGACTGTCACTCTGCGGCAGGACTTCCGGTACCGGCACGCTTTCGTCCTGCTGCATACCCAGCGGATCGGCGGCGCTGTCAGCAAAAAACGCCAGTGGATCATCCTGCGGTGCGTTCTGACACGCCGGGTCACACACTTCAAGGCCATATTCGCCAATCTGCAGCGTATCGCCGTGGCGCAGCCGCACCTGCGAGCCGCGCTGTAGCGCCACGCCGTTCAGCACCACTGAAGTGACGCTGCCCTGGTTGGTCAGGCGGCACTCGCCGTCTGGCGACAGGTGCACCAGCGCCTGCAGGCGCGAGATAGCGCGCGATTCGTCGGGCAGCACCAGATCGTTATCCTGGCTGCGGCCGATGGTCCCGCCGGGCGGGCTAAACGCGACGGTTTTGGCGGGCACATCCGTATTGCACTGCACAATGGTAAATTGCATGAGTCATCCCGTTAACAAGGCAAGCGCACTGGCCTACTCAAACATCGGTGGATAGAGGCCATTACGTCCCGGCTGGGCACCCGCCGCCGGGTTAAACAATAACGAAAAAAGTTGCGCGGTGAGCGGGCCACTGTGTTTATGCGTGGCGTGGGCAAAGCCGTCACTGCGATTACTCCACCAGTAGCTAATGTGCTGTTGGGGATCAAAACGATCGGCCACTTCACGCCAGCTCAGGGTGCAGGGCAAATCGTCAAAACCAATCACATCCATGATGTCGCTGCGCTGCTTATCCGGCAGCAGCAGCGGAGCCAGCTGCTGAATCTGCGTCTCCAGCGCGTCCGGGCTGTGGCGATCGCGCACCGCCTGCCACAGCAGCGCGCCGAGTTCCTGATACCAGTCGCCGGAGATCGCCAGTTGTGAAGCATGCCACGCGCTGAGCGGAATGCTGTGCAGCGCCAGCAGCGGCCACGCACGGCCAACGCGATCGCAAGAGGGCAGCAGACAGCCCAACTGCACCTGCTGGCGCAGCGGCGATAGCGGCAGGACAAAATTCCATACCGGCGCGCGTAAAAACTGTTGCGTACTGGCCTCTTCCTGCTGATGCCAGTGGATTAAGCCTTGTTGAAACCAGTGGCTCCACGGCGTCACCGTGGCTTCACTGAGCCGCTGGCGCAGAAAATCACCGGTGGCCGGTAATTTGCCATACCAGCCCGGCGCGGTGTAACTCGCCATGGTTACCTCACCATTACTCACTGTGTCCGGTCAATCGCTGCGATACGGTGTGTGGCGCAACCGCCAGCATACGGCCATTCTGACCGGCATTTTTCAGATTTTCCGCAAGCTTACGCATCATCAGCGCATTGTCGCGCGCATAAGGTGACGATTGAATCTGCTGATCGAGCAGCTGGCTAAGGTGCCAGTCAAGCTGCTGCAGATCGCGCGCGCTGACATTGTCCGGCAGCGTGCGCTGCAGATTTTGCATCAGCCAGCCGCGCAGAAATTCGCCGTCATAGTTACGCGGCTGATACAGCATCTGATAAGCGCGCAGCGCATTGCGGCTGTAGTCATTGTCGGTGCCGGGATCGTCACGCAGCAGGTTGGTAATTTGCTGGGCCACGCGCGGCAGCAGTAAAGACTTAAGCGCATTTTGATAAAGCACCCATGCGGCATCGCTCACCTGGTTACCGCGATACAGTCCAGCGCGCATGGTAAGCGGTGGATTGTCGAGAGAAAAATGCGCCGACAGCGGCAGTTTCACCAGGTTATTTAAGAAGGGTAGCAGATCAAAAATATTATCGGCTGGCTGATGAATAACCTGCTGACTTTGCGCGGTAATCGGCCCGATACGCGCCGCGACCTGATCGAGATAACGCTGGTTCTGCACGTAGCTGGTGAGCCATAAACCGGAGAGCAGCACCAGCGCGCCGGTGAGCGCGCCGTAACCGATCCAGTGCAGCAGCCGGTTACGATACTCCCAGTGGCGGTTGCTGCCGGCGAGGCCGCTTTCGCGGAACACCAGGTCGCTTAACAGGTCGCGAATAAAGAAGCTCTGGCCTTTGGTACCCGGAATCGGATTGCTGCGGTTAACGCTGTCCCACGCGGCAAGGCTCGACTCGCCGGTGTGTGGCAGCTGTAGCTTACGATTGAGTTCGCCCATGATGCGGTCAAACGGCAGACCTTCCTGGGTACCGCTGGTGAAGAACAGGCCGCGCGCCGACCAGGCAATCTCATCCTGATGGCGGGAAAATACCACGTCGAGATATTCGTTGAGTAACGGACGCAGCGAACTGAACTCCTGCGGGAACAGAAAGCTGTCGGCGCGCTGGGTGAGATCGCGCTCGCCGGCCATCACGTCGGCCAGCTGCTGCTGCAGACGCTGCTCCAGCTGCTGAAAGCGCTCGCTAAAGCTGCGGTGCCAGTCATCTTTGTGCGGCTTGCCCGGTTCCCACGGGAAGGTGAAGCCCCAGATGGCATCGCGCTGCGGCTTACTCAGGTTGCCGTAAAAGCTCATAAACCCTTTCAGCAGGTCGGTTTTGGTGACCATCACATACACCGGGAAGTGAATGCCGGTTTGCTGATGCAGCTCAACCATGCGGCTGCGCAGCGCGCTGGCCTGGGCGTGACGTGCCTCAGCGGAGTCGGTCAGCAGGTCGGCCACGCTGATGGTCATGATCACGCCGTTGATCGGCTGGCGCGTGCGGTAGCGCTTTAGCAATTTAATGAAGTTATGCCACTCGGCACCGTCGCGCGCGCGCTGGCTCTCCTGCAGTGCGTAACGGCCCGCGGTGTCGATTAAGACTGCGCTGTCGGTGAACCACCAGTCGCAGTGACGCGTGCCGCCGACGCCGCGTACCGCCTCTTTGCCGAGGCTGTCGGTTAACGGAAACTCCAGGCCAGCATTCAGCAGCGCGGTGGTTTTACCGGCGCCGGGCGCGCCTATCATCACGTACCACGGCAACTGATACAGATAGTTACTCTGAAAACGCGCCAGCCAGCTTTTCTGATGCCGGCGACCAAACTGGGTGCGTTTCAGCCGCAGCGCCGCTTCGCTGAAGCGCTGGGTCAGCAGCGTCTCGGTCGCCTGGCGATCGGACGCTTCTTCGTGGCTCATTTCCTGCAGGCGATTGAGCAGTTTGCTGTTAAACCAGCCGCGCCAGATGGCGGGAATAAACTGGAACAGCACCCAGCAGAAATAGAGCAGACCTACCGCCAGCTGGCGCGGGAATACCGGCTCCAGTGGACGGGTATCGCCCCAGCTCCACAGCGGACCGAGCATCCACAGCACGCAGCTCAGCGCCGTAACGCCAATCAGGCCCCACAGCAGGCGATGGGTTAACAGATGTTGGAGTGATGCGCGCATCACTGGCCTCCCTGATGATTGCCGAGGGTTTCCGGTGCCGCAAACAGGGTGATCTCCACCCGGCGATTGCGGGCGCGGTTTTCATTGCTGTCGTTGGGTAAGAGCGGATTGCTGTCGCCACGGCCTTCGGCTTTAACGCTGTGACCGTCCGCCAGCTGCGTATTCAGCAGTTGCGTAACGGCACGGGCACGAGCGAAGGAGAATTCATAGCTGGAGGCGAAACGGCCATCCACCGGACGATTATCGGTATAGACCGATACCAGCACCGTGCCTTTTACCGTCTTCATCGCGCTGGCCACGTGCGCCAGCAGCGCGCGGCCAACCTGGTTTACCACCGTACCGTCCGGCGCAAACAGCTTGTCCGCAGGGATGATCACTTTGCTGCCAAAGGCACCATCGCTCACTTCCAGCTGGCCTGCGGCAATCACGTCGTTAAGCCGCTGATGCAGATCGAGCAGCGCCTGCGGTGAGGTGGGGCGGCGGCCCGGCATGATTTGCGGCAGCGGGGTCTGATAGATGGCGCGCAGCAGCGGTTCGGCCGCATTGCCCAACCGCCAGTTGAGTCCGCTGTAGATCAGACAGGCAATCAGCGTAGCCAGCGTGACGCAGGCCCACAATGGCACCATCGGTCGCGTCAGGGTGCTGACCAGCGGATGTACTTCCACCAGCGGCGCGCGCGGTGGTGTCGCCGGGCGGGTTTCCGTAATCAGCTGCGCCAGCCGTTTACGGATGCCTTCACACTGTGCGCGTCCGCTGTCGCTGCCGCGATAGCGCCCTTCGTAGCCCAGCAGCAGGCAGTAGTGAATCACTTCCAGCAGCCATAAATGCTGCTGCGGGCTTTGCGACACGCGCGACAGTAGCTGGAACACTTTTTCGCCGCCCCAGCTTTCGTTATGAAAGGTCACCAGCATGCCGTTGCCGGACCAGACGCCGCGCGTGCCCCAGGGGGTTTGCGCCGCCGCTTCGTCCAGCACGCTACACAGGCAGTAGCGTGCACCGATGATCATCTCAAACGGTAAACCCGCCTGCTTGCAGCGTTGCTCGAACTGGCGGATCTCTTCAATCAGCAGCTGACGCAGGCCGGCGGGATCGTCGTGCGTCGCCGCCTGCCGTATACGCACGACGGCATTCAGAATCGGGGCTGCGGCATTCAGCAAAAGGTTATCGTTGCCCGCGACAATGCCATCGCGGGCAAGGGAGTCCTGAGTCATTAAATCTCGATTATCCTGGCAATAACGGAACGGTTAGCCCGCAAAGCAGCGGTGTGCTGCGGGCAATATGCGCCGGATTGCATCATCAGTCTAAGATCCAGGTCGCGGTATCATTGGTGCGGCATGCTTTACTGGCGCCGCCCACGGCCACGCAGACCTGTTTAGTACGACGGGGACGCGGCCGGTCGCTGCGCAGCGTGGCATCATAGCGGCTGCTCTCCACGCCAGCTTTGGGGGGCACGTAGCCAATCAGCTGACCGCTGGGTTCTTCTGCAATCGCCAGCCAGTTGTGCTCGACGCGACCCAGCACCTCAAAGGTTTGGGCGTTATCCAGATAACGGACCACTTTGCCGCCGTAATCCGGCAGGGTCATCACAGAGGCGGCATACAGCGCGCGAAAGCTCTCATTCACCGGGGTAAATTCACCGGGTGCTGCCACTGCATGACGATGAACCAGTTTTACGCCGTTCACTTCGCTGGTGACCAGGGTGTCATCCGTCACGGGCGGTGGAGGCGCTTTACATCCCGCCAGCGTTAAAGCCGCCAGCAGCGTTAGCAAGAGACTCTTATTCACCATGATCCTCAAATTTTCATCAGTGTCGCTGCAGAGTTGTATCCGGCACGCACTCAGCGGGCGGGCAGATTATGCAGTGAGAAGGCCACTAAAAAACAGTCAAATTACAGAAAGATAGTGCTGACTTAAGTCTACCTAAGACTTTTGAGAATTCAAACCATTGCACCGCGGCAAATCCCGTGCTACCGGGCGAAAAAACGCCTTAACGGCACGCTGCGATCGTTCTGGCTGGGACGATAGATAAGCTGCATTAATTTATTTGCGTAAGCAAGCGCGGCTGGTGTGCGGCGCGACATTTGCCCCCTGATGGTGCTTAGGGGAATTGGTAAATAAGATTTATCTATTTTTTCAGATAAAAAAAGATTGCGCGGCGAAACAATTTTATGATTTTCGGAATTTCCGGGCGCAGCCGTGTCATTAACCCAGCCAGTCCGGCACGGCTTTTGCTTGGCTGCGCCACTTAACCCGTATTGCGCAGCAAAGGTCACGGAACCGTTCGCTGGTGATTGGCCCGCACCAGGTTAGCGCAGGTCCTGATTTCACTTATGGCTAAATAAACCCATCTTTTTCTCGCTTAATCCGCGCTTTAGACCCGAAGGGTTTTGGCATCCTATGCTCAGAATTCCTGCCAGCTGAGGTATGTCGTGGCTGAAGAGAGCAACGAGGACAAAACAGAATCGCCCACCCCCCACCGACTTGAGAAAGCACGGCAGGAGGGGCAGATTCCGCGTTCGCGCGAGCTGACTTCGGTACTGATGCTGCTGGCCGGGCTGCTGATCATCTGGCTGGGCGGCCACAATATGGCGCAACGGCTGGCCAGCATGGTGGCCACCGGCTTCCGCTTTGACCACGGCATGGTCAACGACGATAAAATTATCGTCTCGCACATCGGCAACCTGGTGATGCAGGCGGTGATCGCGCTGCTGCCGCTGATGGCCGGGCTGGTGATCGTTGCCATCGCCGCGCCGATGATTCTGGGCGGAATCAACATCAGCGGAAAATCCATCAAATTCGATTTCAAAAAGCTCAACCCGTTACCGGGCATTGCGCGCATGTTCTCCGGTCAGACGTGGGCGGAACTGGTGAAGGCGATCCTCAAAGCGGTGCTGGTTGCGCTGGTGGCTGGCTGGTATCTGTGGAGTCACTGGCAGGAGATGCTGCGCCTGATGAGCGAATCGCCGGTGAATGCGCTGCAGCATGGCCTGTCGATGACCGCCATCAGCTGCGCGCTGGTGATGCTGGGACTAATCCCGATGGTTGGCTTTGACGTGTTCTGGCAGCTCTACAGCTACTTCAAAAAGCTGCGCATGACGCGCCAGGAAATTCGCGATGAACACAAGCAGAACGAAGGCGACCCGCACGTTAAAGGGCGTATCCGCCAGGCGATGCGTGCCGCTGCCCGCCGCCGCATGATGGCCGACGTGCCGAAGGCGGACGTCATCGTGACTAACCCGACGCACTACTCGGTGGCGCTGCAGTATCAGGAAGGCAAGATGAGCGCGCCGAAAGTGATTGCCAAAGGCGCCGGTGACATTGCCCTGCGCATTCGGGAAATCGCTAAAGAGCATCGCGTACCGATTCTGGAAGCACCGCCGCTGGCGCGTGCGCTCTATCGTCATACGGAAATTGGCCAGTTTATTCCCGGCGCGCTCTATGCCGCCGTGGCCGAAGTGCTGGCGTGGGTCTGGCAGCTGCGACGCTGGAAGCGTGAAGGCGGCCTGATTCCAAACAAACCAAAACATCTGCCGGTCCCGGCAGAGATGGACTTTGCAGGAGAGAACACCAACCATGGCTAATCTGGCCGAAAAGCTGCGTTTACCGGGCAATTTTAAAGACACGCAATGGCAGGTGCTGGCTGGTCCGGTGCTGATCATGCTGATCCTGTCAATGATGGTATTGCCGCTGCCGGCGTTCATCCTTGACCTGCTGTTTACCTTCAACATTGCGCTGTCCATCATGGTGCTGCTGGTGGCAATGTTCACCCAGCGCACGCTGGAATTCGCTGCCTTCCCGACCATTTTGCTGTTTTCAACGCTGCTGCGTCTGGCGCTGAACGTCGCCTCAACGCGTATCATCCTGCTCGAAGGGCATACGGGGGCTGATGCCGCCGGGCGTGTGGTTGAAGCCTTTGGTCACTTCCTCGTGGGCGGTAATTTCGCCATTGGTATCGTGGTATTCATCATCCTCGTGATCATCAACTTCATGGTCATCACCAAAGGTGCCGGACGTATCGCCGAAGTGGGCGCGCGTTTCGTGCTGGATGGTATGCCCGGCAAGCAGATGGCGATCGATGCCGATTTGAACGCTGGCCTGATTGGTGAAGACGAAGCCAAACGCCGGCGCGCCGAGGTGACCCAGGAAGCGGATTTCTACGGCTCGATGGACGGTGCCAGTAAGTTTGTGCGCGGCGACGCCATCGCCGGCATCCTGATCATGGTGATCAACGTGATCGGTGGTCTGCTGGTGGGCGTGGTGCAGCACGGTATGGATCTCGGCCATGCCGGGGAAACCTATACGCTGCTGACCATCGGTGACGGCCTGGTGGCGCAGATCCCGGCGCTGGTGATCTCTACCGCTGCCGGTGTCATCGTTACCCGCGTCAGCACCGATCAGGACGTCGGCGAACAGATGGTGGGCCAGCTGTTTAACAATCCGCGCGTGCTGATGCTGAGCGCCGGCGTGATTGGCCTGCTGGGCCTGGTGCCCGGCATGCCGAACTTTGTGTTCCTGCTGTTCACCGCGGCGCTGCTCGGCCTGGCCTGGTGGCTGCGCGGCCGCGAAATGCAGCCGAAGAAGCAAAGTGAAGCCTCCAGCGTGGTGAAAACGCAGGAGACGCCGGCCACGGTCGAAGCCTCGTGGACCGACGTCCAGCTGGAAGATTCGCTTGGCATGGAAGTGGGCTATCGCCTGATTCCGATGGTCGATCATCTGCAAAACGGCGAGCTGCTCGGGCGTATCCGCAGTATCCGTAAAAAGGTGGCGCAGGAGGTCGGCTTCCTGCCGCCGGTGGTGCACATTCGTGACAACATGGAGCTGCCGCCGGCGCGTTATCGCATCCTGATGAAGGGCGTGGAGATTGGCAGCGGCGATGCTTATCCGGGACGCTGGATGGCGATCAACCCGGGCACGGCGGCGGGCACGCTGCCGGGTGAAGCGACGGTTGACCCGGCGTTTGGCCTCGCGGCCATCTGGATCGACAGCGCGCTGAAAGAGCAGGCACAGATTCAGGGCTACACCGTAGTGGAAGCCAGTACCGTGGTGGCGACCCACCTTAATCACCTGATCGGCCAGTACGCCAGCGAGCTGTTTGGGCGTCAGGAAGCGCAGCAGCTGCTGGACCGCGTCACCCAGGAGATGCCAAAGCTGACGGAAGATCTGGTGCCGGGCGTGATCACCCTGACCACGCTGCACAAAGTGCTGCAAAATCTGCTGACCGAGCGCGTTTCGATCCGCGACATGCGCACCATTATCGAAACGCTGGCCGAACATGCCCCGGTGCAGAACGATCCGCAGGAACTGACCAGCGTGGTGCGCGTCGCGCTGGGCCGCGCGATTACCCAGCAGTGGTTCCCGGGCAACGGCGAAGTGCAGGTCATTGGACTGGATGCCACACTGGAACGTCTGCTATTGCAGGCGCTGCAGGGTGGTGGCGGTCTGGAACCGGGTCTTGCCGATCGACTGCTGATGCAGGCGCAGGCCGCGCTGCAGCAGCAGGAGATGACCGGTGCGCCGCCGGTGCTGCTGGTTAACCATCCGCTGCGGGCGCTGCTGGCGCGCTTCCTGCGCCGCAACCTGCCGCAGCTGGTGGTGCTGTCCAATATGGAGCTGACCGATAACCGGCAAATCCGCATGACTGCAACCATAGGCGGCAAATAATGCGCGGCGTGACGCTCTCATGGCTGCTGGCGGCGCTGCTGGCGCTGCCGCTAACGGGCCAGGCCGCCAGCGGCGCGTGGCAGGCCAGCGCCAGCGGCCCGAGCCTTGGCGTGCGCGGCAACTGGCTGCTGTCGCCGGCGCTTAAAGCGCCCTCGGCGGCTGCAGGGACTATTTCGCTGGTGAACTGGCGCTACACGCTGAGCCGACCGGCGCCATCCGGTCTGGTGGTGCGGCTGTGCGCCAGTCAGCGCTGCGTGGAGCTGGACGGCGCCAGTGGCAGCACGCGCGGCCTCGCCAACGTGGCAGCCGATGAAACGCTGCATCTGGCTTTCGGATTTCAGGGGCAGGGCGCGTTGCCGCCCGGCCTGCGGGTGGTGAGCAGTGAAGTGATGGTCAATTACCAATAGCAAATCGCCAATAGCCAATAAAAAACCCGCCGCAGCGGGTTTTTTTAAGCTTACATTCGCTCGACGGTTTTGATGCCCAGCGTATCCAGCCCCTGCTTCAGGGTTTTCGCCGTCAGCGCCGCCAGCTGCAGGCGGCTGTTGCGTACGTTTTCCTCTTCGGCGGAGAGAATCGGGCAGTGCTCATAGAAGCCCGAGAACAGACCGGCCAGATCGTACAGATAAGCACACATCACGTGCGGGGTGCCATCGCGCGCGACCTGGGTGATCGTCTCTTCAAACTGCAGCAGACGGGTCGCCAGCAGCGCTTCGCGCTCGTCAGTCAGGATGATATCACCGTGCAGGCTGTCTGCCTCAATGCCCGCTTTACGGAATACCGAGAGCACACGCGTGTAGGCATACTGCATGTACGGCGCGGTGTTGCCTTCAAACGCCAGCATGTTGTCCCAGTCAAAGATGTAATCGGTGGTGCGGCTTTTCGACAGGTCGGCGTATTTCACCGCGCCAATGCCGACCACTTCCGCCAGTTCTTTCAGCTCTGCCGCGCTCATCTCCGGATTTTTCTCGCTCACCAGCGCATGGGCGCGCTCAACGGCTTCATCCAGCAGATCGGAGAGTTTGATGGTGCCACCGCTGCGCGTCTTGAACGGACGGCCATCTTTGCCCAGCATCATGCCGAACGCATGGTGCTCCAGCGGCACTGACTCCGGCACATAGCCCGCTTTGCGCACGATGGTCCACGCCTGCTGCAGATGCTGATGCTGGCGGGAATCGATGTAGTACAGCACGCGATCGGCATGCAGCGTTTCATAGCGATATTTGGCGCAGGCGATATCGGTGGTGGTGTAGAGATAGCCGCCATCCTTCTTCTGGATGATCACGCCCATCGGTTCACCTTCCTTGTTTTTGAACTCATCAAGGAAAACCACGGTGGCGCCTTCGCTGGTCACCGCCAGCCCTTTTTCGCGCAGATCGGTGACGATGCCCGGCAGCATGTCGTTATACAGGCTTTCACCCATCACATCCTTACGCGTCAGGGTGACGTTAAGGCGGTCATACACCTGCTGGTTCTGACTCATGGTGATATCCACCAGCTTCTTCCACATGGCGCGGCAATATTCGTCGCCACCCTGCAGTTTCACCACGTAACCGCGGGCGCGCTCGGCGAAGGCTTCGTCTTCGTCATAGGTGCGTTTCGCTTCGCGGTAGAAGGCTTCCAGATCAGCCAGCGCGATATCTTCATGATGCTCGTTCTGCTGCTTCTCCAGATAGGCGATCAGCATGCCAAACTGTGTGCCCCAGTCACCGACGTGGTTAGCGCGGATGACGTGATGGCCGAGGAACTCCTGGGTGCGCACTGCGGCATCACCGATGATGGTGGATCGCACGTGACCGACATGCATCTCTTTCGCCACGTTGGGCGCCGAGTAGTCAATTACGATAGTCTGAGGTGTCACTTCGCTGACGCCCAGGCGTGGCAGCTGCAGCGCCTGCGCGGCCTGCTGTGCCAGCCACTGGCGGTCGAGGAAGATGTTGATAAAGCCGGGACCGGCGATGTCGACTTTGCTGGCGATGCCAGCCAGATCCAGATGCTGAACTACCTGCTCAGCCAGCTGGCGCGGCACCTGACCGAGCTTTTTCGCCACGGCCATGATACCGTTCGCCTGGTAATCGCCGAACTGCACTTTTGCAGACTGACGAACCTGCGGTTCGCAATCGGCCGGTGCGCCTGCCGCCACCATCGCCTGACTGACTTTATCGGAAAGAAGAGCCTGAATATTCACCGCGTTACCTTCATATGCTGAAAAGGCCCGCCAGCTGAGGGCGAGCCGATGTCGTCATCCCGCGTGCGTGTCGGGACGGAAAAAATAAGAGGGGAAGTATACGTGAAATGTTGGGGTGCGTCAGCAATCGGTTATGGCTGCCGTTGGACGCAGGCCCGCGCGCCGGTTAACGGCGGCGCGGGTGGCGACGGGGATTTTTAACGCTTTTGTCTTCACGCACCTTCCAGTGGCGGGAAATTGCAAATCCCATCAAGGCTATCAGGACCGCGACAACAATGAGCATAGACATAGGGCCATTCCTTGTAGTTGTGAAACCCAAATTTATAAGAAAGGGTCAGCTACTGCAATTGATTGACGGGTAAATAAGAGTTATCTCATTGTATTAACTATTGTTAATAATAACAGTTGGTTAAGGCGCTTTTATAAAGTAACGTGTGGACCTGATTACGCGATTAATCCGAAAGAGAGGGGCGATTTATGCGGTTTTTGAAGGTTTTTGGCGTGAAATCGGATGAATCCGAGCATTTTGTCAAGCGAAAGCTGCGGCAGCCCTGTTTTTTTATTGATTAAAAGATCTGAACTGAGTTTGAGGTATTTAACGTATGAATCTGGATTTTCCTTCAGAACTGAGTGACTTAAAACAAGACCTGTCCCGATTTGAACAGGCTTTGCAACACTTTGCGGCACGCCTCGGTCTTGACCTCACGCAGCATGAGGCGGACCACGTGGCGGTGCGCTGTCACCAGTTCGCCACGGCAGAACGCTGGAAAGCCGGGTTACTGCAAATCGGCGATCAGTTTTCCGAAGCGATGATTAATGGACGGCCGATCTGCCTGTTTAAGCTGCATCAGCCGCTGCGGATCGCGGGCTGGCAGGTGGATGTGATCGAGCTGCCGTGGCCCGGTGAGAAGCTGTATCGCCATGAAGGCTGGGAGCATGTGGAAATTGTATTGCGCGGCGAGCCGGAAACGCTGGGCATGCGTGCGATGGCGTTGCTGGCAGACGAGGCGCTGACGCAGCCGGGCATCGCGTTTAAAACCAGCACGCCGCAGGGCGAAAATGAACGTTTGCCCAATCCGACCTTAGCGGTGACGGACGGGCAAACTACCATCAAGTTTCATCCGTGGCGGCTGGAGGAGATCGTTGCCAGCGAACAGGCCTAGCGCCGCGCTGCCACCGCCTGCTGCAGGCGCGATACCGCCTGCTGCAGGGTGGCGTGCGTGCAGCCAAAGTTGAAGCGCACGAAGCGATCGTCGCCGAAATCACGGCCCGGCGAGAAACCGAGACCGTGTTTTTCGAAATACAGCGCCGGGCTGGCGACATCCAGCTGGCTGGCGTCAATCCAGCCGAGGTAGCTGGCCTCTGGCGCGACCATGCTGAGTTCCGGCAGCGCATTCACCTGCTGCACCAGCCAGTCACGATTGGTGCGCAGGTAAACCAGCTGGTCCGCCAGCCATGCATCACCGCCGCGCCATGCGGCTTCCGCTGCTACCAGCGCCAGAATATCCACACCCGGTACGATGCCTTCACGCACCTGCTTAAAGCGTTTCCGCAGTTCGGGATGAGGGATAATGGCCATGGACGCACCCAGCCCGGCGATGTTGAAGGTTTTAGACGGCGAAATCAGGGTAATGCTGCGCTGGGCGGCATCTTCGCTCAGCGAGGCAAACGGAATGTGCTGTACGCCGGGCGTTAACAGCAGGTCACAATGGATTTCATCGGAGCACACCAGCAAATCGTGGCGTTGGGCAAAGGCCAGCTGCGCCTCCAGCTCATCACGGCGGTAGACGGTGCCGCCCGGATTCTGCGGATTGCACAGCATGAGCAGGCGCTCGTTGCCCTGCATCTGGCTGTCATCCAGCTGCATCACCCAGCGATCCTGCTGCAATTGCAATGGCAGATTGACCTGAGCGCGCTGCGCCAGCCGCGCCGCCGCGCGA
This sequence comes from Pantoea sp. Morm, assembly GCF_016643525.1. Taxonomy (NCBI): domain Bacteria; kingdom Pseudomonadati; phylum Pseudomonadota; class Gammaproteobacteria; order Enterobacterales; family Erwiniaceae; genus Pantoea; species Pantoea sp. Morm. The sequence goes on from NZ_VOQX01000026.1 coordinate 39,863, forward strand.
AACGGCGGATAAATTGGCGTCGGTGCCACGGTGCTCTGCGACGACTCGGTAAATGCCCGGACCGATAAATTCAGTCCGCTTACCACGCCCGGCAGCAACACAATCCATTCCGGCTCAATCTGCCAGCCATAGCGCTGGGCTAAGCGGGAAATAGTGATATCAATCAAACCGTGCGGCGTCGCGCCGTAGCCGAATACACCGTGATCAGCACGCTGTTTAATGGCCTCAATGATGCACGGCGGCGAGCGAAAATCGGTGTCGGCAACCCACAAAGGCAACACATCGCGATCACCATATTTGTGCCATTTCAAACTATCGCTGTGACGACGGTCTATCCCTTGATCAAAATCGAATGCCATAGTGCGCTTTCCACGTAAACTGTCTGAATGAGCAGACTAACTGATGCACTCCTCCCGAGCCAGCAGTCATGAAAAGGAGCAAGGTATGACGAAACTGGAAATTTGTTGCTATGGCATCGACTGCGCAATGACTGCGCAGGCGTCCGGTGCCGATCGCGTGGAGCTGTGCAGTGCTCCGCGTGAAGGCGGACTGACACCTTCGGCGGGTATGCTGGAAGCCGCACAACGTGAACTGACCATTCCGGTCCACCCGATCGTGCGGCCGCGCGGCGGCGATTTTTGTTACACCGCACGCGAATTTGAGGTGATGAAATCGGACGTGGCGCGCATTCGCGAGCTGGGTTTTCCTGGCCTGGTGATTGGCATGCTGGACGAAGATGCGCACGTCGACACGGTTCGCATGCAGCAGATTATGGCGCTGTGCGACGGCATGGCGGTGACCTTCCATCGCGCCTTTGATTTGTGCCACAGCCCGAAGCGTTCGCTGGAGGTGCTGACTGATTTAGGGATCGCCCGCATTCTGACTTCCGGTCAGCAGCAGAGCGCTGAAACCGGAATTGCATTATTACGGGAACTAAATGAATACAGCACCGGTCCAATCATTATGGCAGGGGCAGGCGTGCGCCTCAGCAATCTGCAAAAGTTCCTCGACAGCGGATTGCAGGAAGTCCACAGCTCCGCCAGCCGTGCCGTCGCGTCACCGATGCGCTACCGTAAAGCCGGTGTCTCGATGTGTTCTGAAGCGGAAACCGATGAATTCAGCCGCTCCTGTGTCGATGGCGATGTCGTCGAAGCCATGAAGAGCATGATGCAGATGAGCGTTGACCGGGTCGCCTGACCCGTACCAATTTTGCCGCGCAGCACGCCGAAAACCTGACGTGATGTTTGCAAGTACCAAACCCCAGTTCCTTGCTGGGGTTCTTTTTGTCTGCCGCTTCGCCATGAATAGCGCATTGGTGAAAAAGATGCTTTGATTACTCTATGGCTTAACGCGCGGATAACGCTGATGAAATCCCTCCCTTATGCTGTTGTGATTCTGCTGTTCCCCGTTGCCGGCGCGGCGCTGGCCGCCAGCAGCACCTGCCCGCCGCTGAGCAAAAACATCACCAGCAGCAACAACTGGATTATGCTGGGCGGCGATGCCAAAGGCGCGGTGCGCCAGGTGGTGGCCGGGGAGTTTGGTAAAGACGTCAACTCGCAGAAGCGCGTGCTCGGGCAGTTTGACCAGTGCGGCGATCTGATGGTGGCTGACATCACCTATGACAAAAGCGAAGGCAACGTGGTGCTGAGCATGGAGCAGCATATCGCGCGCGTGCAGCGCGGCTGGGTGGCTGACTATGCTTATCTGGTTAAAGTGACCCGCGCGGGCAAAGAGGAAGTGGTAGATAACCGGCAGGGCACCATCAGCTGGCAGATGGGGCAACACGGCAACATCATCAGCGCCTCGGACAAATTTACCAGCATGGGAAAAGAGGGCTTTACCGATACCACTTACCGCTACGATAAACACTTCCGGCTGGAAAAAAGTATCGCGCGCGGCAGTGATGCGCTGACCAACGGCGAGAATACCTGGCGCTGGAATCCGCAGGGGCTGGTGGTGGCATCCACCAGCGCGCGCAGCAAAGAGACCTACAGCTACGATAATCAGTGGCGCGAACTGCGGCTGCACGGCACCTCGACCACGCCGGTCAGCACTTTGCGATCGGTGGATGAGTGTCAGCTGTGGGATGAGGTAGGCAATTGCACGCTGAGCTATTTGCATGAGACCGAAGTGTTTGCCAAAGGCACCATTGAGCGGCATCTGAGTTCGGCCTACAAATATCAGTACTGGGATCGTCCGGCGACGGACAATTGATGCGCCGTCGCGTATGCTGTTCTGTGCACAACCCGGGAGCCCATTATGACACTGATTATTTCATTCCTTTTCGCCATTACCCTGCTTACGCTGACGCCCGGCTTCGATACCGCGCTGGTGCTGCGTTCAGCGGCTGCGCAGGGCTGGCAGCGTGCCTCGGCGACGGCATTGGGCGTTACGCTCGGCTGTCTGGTGTGGGGCGTGGCGGTCGGGCTGGGCTTAGGCGCGCTGCTGCTGGCTTCGGAAATGACTTATAACCTGCTGAAAGGCATCGGTGCCGTGTACCTGCTGTATCTCGGCGTCAGACTGCTGCTTAACCCGCGCAGCACGGTGGCCAGCGGGCAGGAGGGGCAAAAGCGGGAAGAGCGCTATCTGACCTGCTTTGCGCGTGGCCTGACCGGTAACCTGCTCAATCCCAAAGTCGGGGTCTTTTACGTCACTTTCCTGCCGCAGTTTATCCCGGCCGGCGGATCGGTGGCGCTGTGGTGCACGCTGATGGCGCTCACCCACATGGTGATTGGCTTAGTGTGGAACGCGGTATTGATTAGCGGCAGCCAGTACTTTGCCGGTCATCTGCGCCGTCCGGCAGTGTTAAAAGTGATGGATCGCCTGACCGGCTGCGTGTTTATTGGTTTCGCCGCGAAGCTGGCGCTGTCGCGGCGTTAAGCGTTACGGTTTGCGCGCCACCAGCACGGCACGCAGCGGGGCGGGATAGCCTTCAATCGTTTTGCTGCTGTCGTGCGGATCGAGGAACTCCGCCAGCGATTCGCTGGTCATCCAGTCGGTGCGACGCTGCTCTTCCACCGAGGTGATGGCGTAATCGGCGATGCGCACATCGACAAAACCGCACTTCTCCAGCCAGTTTTTCAGCGCCGCCGCAGACGGAATAAAGTAAACGTTGCGCATCTGCGCATAGCGTTCACCCGGTACCAGCACCGCGTTTTCATCGCCTTCAATCACCAGCGTTTCCAGTACCAGTTCGCCGTCGCTGACCAGCTGATTTTTCAGCTGCAACAGATGGTCGAGCGGCGAACGCCGGTGATAGAGCACGCCCATGGAGAACACGGTATCGAACGCCTGCAGCGCCGGCAGCTGCTCAATGCCCAGCGGCAGCAGATGCGCACGGCGATCATCACCCAGCAGCTTACGCACCGCTTCGAACTGGCACAGGAACAGCTGCATCGGATCGATGCCGACCACCAGCTGCGCGCCGGCACCAATCATGCGCCACATGTGATAACCGCTGCCGCAGCCCACATCCAGCACGGTTCGACCCGCCAGCGAAGAGATATGCGGCAGCACGCGGTCCCACTTCCAGTCGGAGCGCCATTCGGTTTCGATGTCGCAGCCATAGAGCGAAAACGGCCCTTTGCGCCACGGCATCAGGTTACGCAGCAGCTTTTCGATGCCGGCGCGCTGGCGATCGGTTAACGCGTCATGCTGCGCGCTGACGCTGTGTAGCAGATCGAGCTGCTGCGGCACCAGCAGCGGCAGATTGTCGACCGACTTCTCCCAGTTGCGAAAATGTCCGTGCAGGTTTTCACGCTGCCAGGCGGCGACCTGCGCCGGCAACACTTCCAGCCAGCTGGCGAGCGGGCCGGTGGCGATTTGCTGATAAAAACGGCCAAAATCAATCATTTCAACGCCACCAGTGAGCCAAAGTTAAAGCACTGGAACCACAGCTCGGCGTGGGCAAAGCCAGCGCTTTTCAGACGGGCTTTATGCGTTTCCACGCTGTCCGTCAGCATCACGTTCTCCAGCATGCTGCGCTTCTGGCTGATCTCCAGCTCGCTATAGCCGTTGGCGCGCTTAAAGTCGTGGTGCATGTTGAACAGCAGTTCGCCGACGTCGGCATCTTCAAAGCTGAACTTTTCCGACAGCACCAGCGCACCGCCCGGATTGAGGCCGGCAGCGATTTTCTGCAGCAGCGTCAGGCGCGCGTCCGGCTCGAGGAACTGCAGGGTAAAGTTGAGCACCACCAGTGAGGCGTTTTCGATGTGGATATCGCGGATATCCGCTTCCAGCACCTGCACCGGCGTAGCGGCGCGGAAGGCGTCGATGTGACGGCGGCAGCGTTCCACCATCGCCGGTGAATTATCGACGGCAATAATCTGGCAACCCGGTGCCTGAATATTGCGGCGCACCGCCAGCGTGGCCGCGCCCAGCGAGCAGCCGAGATCGTAAACCTGGCTGTTGGGCTGTACAAAGCGTTCTGCCAGCATGCCAATCATCGAAATGATGTTGGAGTAACCCGGCACCGAGCGCTGAATCATATCGGGAAAGACTTCAGCCACGCGCTCGTCAAAGGTCCAGTCGCCCAGTTTATCGATGGGCGCGGAGAATAGCGTATCGCGGTCAGACATAATGAATTATCCGGAGAGAAAACGGAAAGGGCGCTATTCTGGCAGAAACTGCCGCAGGCTGCACCCGTTTCCCTGCGTTTAGAACAGGCTGGATTGCTGTGGCCAGGCGGGCAGCGGGCGCAGCGTCGGCTCCAGCTGTTGCAGCTGTGGCCACAGCGCCTGCAGCAGCGGAAACACCGCGCCCATATCCGGCGTGTGGATGAACAGCAGCGGGTCGCTGTCGTGCTGCCAGTCCGCCAGTTTTTGCTGCCAGACATCAAACAGTGGCAGGCTCTCCTCCACGCTATCGCTGCCGATAAAGCGCACCATCGGCTGTCCGGCAGTGCGCACCGCGTGCGTCGGCACGCGCGGCTTTTGCGCGCGCGCATGCACGGCGGCCGGGCTGAGCGAGGCAGAGGCGTGCACCGGACGGCTGTCGAGTATCACCCGATTAACCCCGCGCTGATGCAGGCCGCGATTCAGCGCGCGCTCGGCCTCGCCTTTGGCAAAAAAGGCCGCATGGCGCACTTCCACGCCATAGTGAAAGCTGCGCGGCAGGCGATCGAGAAACGCCCACAAATCTGTCAGCTGCGCCGGTGAAAAGGCGGCGGGCAGCTGCAGCCAGTACTGGCCGATGCGCTGGCTGAGCGGATCCAGCAGGCGCAGAAATTCATTCACCAGCTCATCGCAGTTCTTCAGCGCCGCTTTGTGGCTGATTGTGTCAGGAAATTTAAAGCAAAAGCGAAAGGCGTCGTCAGTCATGTCATACCAGCGCTGCACCACTTCCGGTTTGGGCAGCGCGTAAAGCGTGGTGTTGCCTTCGACGCAGCCAAACAGCCGGGCGTAATCCGCCAGGGTTTCGATACCCAATACTTTCCAGTTGGCGTGCTGCCATTGCGGTAATCCAATACGAAGTGTCAAAACTGCTCCTGCCTGCTGTGGCGCGGAAAATGCGCCGTACGTTACCTGGTTTTGCCACGGGCAGGAACCGATCGCGCGGCAAACGCTGACGATTTGTCCGCTTTGCGCGGGATCTGCTTATCCTGCCTGCCATTTTCCATTATAATAGCCGCCTTTTTTGCGGCAGCATCTCAGAAGGTTACGCGGCCTGATGCTGTCTGGCAGCAGCGGCGAAGTTAAAAGGATACGTTATGCGTACAGAATATTGCGGACAGCTCAATCTGTCTCATGTGGGTCAGCAAGTTACACTCTGCGGCTGGGTCAATCGCCGTCGCGATCTCGGCAGCCTGATTTTTATCGATATGCGTGACCGCGAAGGCATCGCGCAGGTGTTTTTCGATGCCGATCATCAGCAGGCTTTCCAGCTGGCGTCTGAACTGCGTAATGAATTCTGTATCCAGATCACCGGTACTGTGCGTGCGCGTGAAGAGAAAAACCGCAACAGCGACATGGCCACCGGTGACATCGAAGTGTTCGCCCATGAGCTGAACATCATCAACCGCGCAGAACCGCTGCCGCTGGACTCTAACCAGACCAACAGCGAAGAAGCGCGTCTGACCTATCGCTACCTCGACCTGCGTCGTCCGGAAATGGCGCAGCGTCTGAAAACCCGTGCCAGAATTACCAGCTTCGTGCGCCGCTTTATGGACGGTGAAGGCTTCCTCGACATCGAAACCCCGATGCTGACCAAAGCCACGCCGGAAGGCGCGCGTGACTACCTGGTGCCGAGCCGGGTGCACAAAGGTAAATTCTACGCGCTGCCGCAGTCACCGCAGCTGTTCAAACAGCTGCTGATGATGTCTGGTTTTGACCGCTACTATCAGATCGTCAAATGCTTCCGTGATGAAGACCTGCGTGCTGACCGTCAGCCGGAGTTTACCCAGATCGACGTGGAAACCTCGTTCATGAGCGCGGAGCAGGTGCGCAGCGTGATGGAGCGGATGATCCGTGAACTGTGGCTGGACATCAAAGGCGTCGACCTCGGTGACTTCCCGCAGATGACCTTCGCCGAAGCGATGAACCGCTATGGTTCGGATAAGCCAGACCTGCGTAACCCGATGGAGCTGGTAGACGTTGCTGACCTGCTGAAAAACGTCGAATTCCAGGTGTTCGCCGGCCCGGCAAACGACCCGAAAGGTCGCGTCGCGGCGCTGCGCGTGCCGGGCGGTGCCGCGCTGACGCGTAAGCAAATCGACGAATACGGCAGCTTTGTTGGCATTTACGGTGCCAAAGGTCTGGCGTGGATGAAGATCAATGCGCGCGCCAGCGGTTTCGACGGCGTGCAGAGCCCGGTGGCCAAATTCCTGACGCCGGAGATCGTTGAAGCTATTCTGCAGCGTACCGACGCGCAGGACGGCGACCTGATCTTCTTCGGCGCCGACCGTGCCAAAGTGGTGGCGGATGCGCTGGGTGCACTGCGCCTGAAAGTGGGCCGTGACCTGCAAATCACCAATGATAAAGCCTGGGCTCCACTGTGGGTGGTCGACTTCCCGATGTTCGAAGAGGACGACGAGGGCGGCCTGGCGGCGATGCACCATCCGTTCACCTCGCCAAAAGCGCTGACGGCGGAACAGCTGGCGGCCGATCCGACGCAGGCGGTGGCTAACGCCTACGATATGGTGATCAACGGTTATGAAGTGGGCGGCGGTTCAGTGCGTATCCACAGCGGCAATATGCAGCAGACGGTGTTTAGCATTCTGGGCATCAGCGAAGAAGAGCAGCGTGAGAAGTTTGGCTTCCTGCTGGATGCGCTGAAGTTCGGTACCCCGCCGCACGCAGGTCTGGCATTCGGTCTTGACCGTCTGACCATGCTGCTGACCGGCACCGACAATATCCGTGATGTGATTGCGTTCCCGAAAACCACCGCGGCGGCCTGTCTGATGACCGAAGCACCAAGCGAAGCCAACCCGGCGGCGCTGGCGGACCTCGGTATCCAGATCGCGCCGAAGAAAGTCACTCCAGAGACGAAATAATGGGCTATAAACACCCGGTATCGGTGCTGGTGGTGATTTTTGCGCAAGATACCGGCCGGGTGTTAATGCTGCAGCGGCGCGATGACCCCAGCTTCTGGCAGTCGGTTACCGGCAGCCTGGAGCCGGGCGAAACGCCGGCGCAAACGGCGCAGCGCGAAGTGGCTGAAGAGCTGGCGATTGATATCGCCGCAGAGGGGCTGGTGCTGGAAGATTGCCACAAACAGATTGAGTTTGAGATCTTTCCGCACTACCGCCATCGCTATGCGCCGGGCATCACGCATAACCGGGAACACTGGTTCCGGCTGGCGTTGCCCGCCGAACGCCAGCCACTGCTGAGCGAGCACCTCGCCGCCCAGTGGCTGACACCGGCCGCCGCCGCCGCACTAACCCGCTCGTGGAGTAATCGTCAGGCAATCGACGAATTTATCTGAATGCCCGCCACCGCGCGTTTTTCCGGTGGTTTTATCGTTAAATTACAGACATACGGTGTAAATCGAAAGATTTGCACCGCTAAAATAGAACAGTCAGGCGTCATCGGCGCAGCAAGGTTGTTCACCGCCAGCGCACAGCAACCGGAGCGTACATGAGTACGTGAGGATTGCGCGCACTGCCGGGGAACAAGATTGCCAGCAAGATAGCCTGCACCCTGTTAAAGATCGGAGAATATGTAAGATGGCTGGACACAGTAAATGGGCAAACACGAAGCACCGCAAAGCGGCACAGGACGCCAAGCGCGGTAAAATCTTCACCAAAATCATTCGCGAACTGGTGACAGCGGCCAAGCTGGGCGGTGGCGATGCCGGCTCCAACCCGCGTCTGCGCGCAGCGATGGACAAAGCCCTGTCCAACAACATGACGCGTGACACCATGAACCGTGCGATCGCGCGCGGCGTCGGCGGTGAAGATGACAGCAACATGGAAACCATCATCTATGAAGGTTACGGTCCGGGCGGCTCTGCGGTCATGGTAGAGTGTCTGAGTGATAACCGTAACCGTACCGTGGGCGAAGTGCGTCACGCCTTCAGCAAAACCGGCGGTAACCTCGGCACCGACGGTTCGGTATCTTACCTGTTCAGCAAGAAAGGCGTGATCTCCTTCGCGCCAGGCCAGGACGAAGATGCTGTGATGGAAGCGGCGCTGGAAGCCGGTGCAGAAGATGTCGTGAGCTATGACGATGGCGCGATTGACGTCTTTACCGCGTGGGAAGAGCTGGGCAGCGTGCGCGATGCACTGGAAGCCACCGGTCTGAAAGCCGACAGTGCTGAAGTGTCGATGATTCCATCAACCAAAGCGGAACTGGATGCCGAGACGGCACCTAAACTGCTGCGTCTGATCGACATGCTGGAAGATTGTGATGATGTGCAGGAAGTTTACCATAACGGTGAAATTTCTGATGAGGTAGCGGAAACGCTGTAATGGCGTTACGCAAATCCCTGCAATACGGAGACGCGCTATGGCGATAATACTCGGGATTGACCCCGGCTCGCGCGTCACCGGCTACGGTGTCATCCGCCAGACCGGCCGCCAGCTCAGCTATCTGGGCAGCGGCTGTATCCGCACTAACGTCACCGATCTGCCTTCCCGCCTCAAACTGATTTACGCTGGCGTCAGCGAAATCATCACCCAGTTCGCGCCGGATTACTTCGCCATTGAGCAGGTGTTTATGGCGAAGAACGCGGATTCGGCGCTCAAGCTGGGGCAGGCGCGTGGCGCGGCAATTGTCGCAGCAGTCAACCTTGATCTGCCGGTGTTTGAGTATGCGGCCCGTCAGGTGAAGCAGACGGTAACCGGCATCGGCAGCGCGGAAAAAAGCCAGGTGCAGCACATGGTGCGCACGCTGCTCAAACTACCGGCCAATCCGCAGGCGGATGCCGCCGATGCGCTGGCCATCGCCATCACCCATTGCCACGTCAGCCAGAATGCGGCGCGCATGAGCGACAGCAAACTGGTGCTGACGCGCGGACGTTTGCGATCCGGTTAGCAAAAGCGTGGCCATTCAATAGGCTGGATATGCATCCAGCCTTTTTTATGATATACATAGCCGACATTTTACCTCCAGCAGGCGCGCGGTTGAGCGCGGTGTGGCAGGAGGCCGATGATTCAGACGCTTACACATACACTAAGGAATTGCTCAGGTGATTGGTCGTTTACGAGGCATTATTCTGGAAAAACAGCCGCCGCTAGTGCTGATTGAGGCGCACGGTGTGGGTTACGAAGTGCACCTGCCAATGACCTGCTTTTACGAGCTGCCGGACATCAACCAGGAAGCAATTATCTTCACCCAGTTTGTGGTGCGGGAAGACGCGCAGCTGCTGTTCGGGTTTAACAGCAAGCAGGAGCGGGCGCTGTTCCGTGAGCTGATCAAAGTCAACGGCGTCGGGCCCAAACTGGCGCTGGCGATTCTTTCCGGCATGTCAGCGCAGCAGTTTGTCACGGCGGTGGAGCGCGAAGAGATCGCCTCGCTGGTGAAGCTGCCGGGCGTGGGCAAGAAAACCGCTGAGCGTCTGGTGGTTGAGATGAAAGATCGCTTCAAAGGCATGCACGGCGACCTGTTTGGCGGGGACTCGGCGTTTACCCTGACCACGCCGTCGGCACAGCAGGATAACAACGACGCCGAGGCTGAAGCAGTTGCGGCGCTGGTAGCGCTGGGTTATAAACCGCAGGAAGCCAGCCGTATGGTCAGCAAGGTTGGCAAACCAGATGCGGATTGTGAAACCCTGATTCGCGAAGCCCTGCGCGCTGCTATTTGAGGTAATGCATGATTGAAGCCGACCGCCTGGTCTCGGGCAGTTCTTTCACTGAGGAAGAGAGTCTCGACCGCGCTATTCGCCCCAAAATGCTGACGGAATATGTCGGGCAGCCGCAGGTGCGCGAGCAGATGGAGATTTTCATCCAGGCCGCCAAACTGCGCGGCGATGCGCTGGACCACCTGCTGATCTTTGGTCCGCCCGGGCTGGGCAAAACCACGCTGGCCAACATCGTGGCTAATGAGATGGGCGTCAATCTGCGCACCACGTCCGGTCCGGTGCTGGAGAAGGCCGGTGACCTGGCGGCGATGCTCACCAACCTTGAACCGCACGACGTCTTGTTTATCGATGAAATTCATCGCCTGTCGCCGGTAGTGGAAGAGGTGCTGTATCCGGCGATGGAAGATTATCAGCTGGATATCATGATCGGTGACGGACCTGCAGCGCGCTCGATCAAACTGGATTTGCCGCCGTTCACCCTGATTGGCGCTACCACCCGCGCAGGCTCGCTCACCTCACCGCTGCGCGATCGCTTTGGGATTGTGCAGCGCCTGGAGTTCTACAATGTGCCGGATCTGCAGCACATCGTCGGACGCAGCGCCGCCTGCCTGGGACTAACGCTGAGCGAAGAGGGCGCGCTGGAAGTGGCGCGTCGCGCGCGCGGCACACCGCGTATCGCTAACCGCCTGCTGCGCCGTGTACGTGACTTTGCCGAAGTGCGCGCCAGCGGCAACATGAGCGGCGAAGTGGCCGCCAGCGCATTGGATATGCTCAATGTGGACAATCAGGGCTTCGACTATATGGACCGCAAGCTGCTGCTGGCGATCATCGACAAGTTCATGGGCGGTCCGGTGGGGCTGGATAATCTGGCGGCGGCGATTGGTGAGGAGCGTGAAACCATCGAGGACGTTATCGAACCCTTCCTGATCCAGCAGGGCTTTATTCAGCGCACGCCGCGCGGCCGGATGGCCACGCAGCACGCCTATAAGCATTTCGGCATCAGCCGCGAAGAGTAACCGGCGTCACGCCGCCGGTTTTTTTGCCATGCTGATAATGAACAGTACCGCAGCACACAGCACCACCGACGGACCGGCCGGGGTGTCGTAGCTGGCAGAGAAGGTCAGGCCACCGGTGACGGCTATGATGCCGATGAGCACCGCAAAGCCGGCCATCTGTTCTGGCGAACGCGAGAAGCGTCGCGCCGTGGCGGCCGGAATGATCAGCAGTGAAGTAATGATCAGCGCGCCAACAAATTTCATCGCCACACCAATGGTCAGCGCGGTTACCAGCATCAGCATCAGGCGGGTACGCTGAATGTTTACGCCGTCCACCTGCGCCAGCTCCGGACTGATGGTCATCGACAGCAGCGAACGCCATTGCCACGCCATCACCACCAGCACGATTGCCACGCCGCCCGCCATCAGCGACAAATCATCCGGGGTGATCGCCAGCAAATCGCCAAACAGATAGGCCATCAAATCAACGCGCACGCCCTGCATCAGACTGACCACCACCAGACCCAGCGACAGCGCGCTGTGCGCCATAATCCCTAACAGCGTATCGATCGCCAGATGCGGGCGTCGCTCCAGCCACACCAGCCCGAGCGCCAGACAGACGGTGACCAGAATCACCGCATAATAAGGGTTGACGTTGAGCAGCAGACCAAACGCCACGCCGAGCAGAGAGGCGTGGGCGAGCGTGTCGCCAAAATAGGACATGCGGCGCCAGACGACAAAAGAGCCGAGCGGACCGGCCGCCAGGGCCAGCAATACGCCGCCCAGCCAGCCGGGTAATAACAGTTCAATCATGACGGGCCGTTTCCTTTGCGCAGAACAATGCGTCCCTGTAAATCGTGACGGTGATTATGGTGATGGCGGTAAATCGCCAGCTGCTGTGCGCCGCGCGGGCCAAACATGGCGATAAATTCCGGATGCTGCGAAACGGCTTCCGGCGTGCCGGAACAGCAGATGTGATGGTTGAGGCACAGCACTTCGTCGGTCTTTGCCATCACCAGATGCAGGTCGTGCGACACCATCAGCACGCCGCAGTTGAGCTCGCGTCGCAGTTGATCGATCAAATCGTATAGCGCCACCTGACCGTTAACATCCACGCCCTGCGTCGGTTCGTCCAGCACCAGCAGCTGCGGCTGGTTGAGCAGGGCGCGCGCCAGCAGCACGCGCTGCGTTTCGCCGCCAGACAGTTTTTGCAGCGGTGACTGCAGCAGATGGCCGGCCTGCACCCGCTTCAGCGCCGGCAGAATATCGTCACGGCGACTGCCGCGCGTCAGACGCATAAAGCGCTCAACGCTGATCGGCAGCGTCGGATCAATGTGCAGCTTTTGCGGCACATAGCCAATACGCAGCCCCGGCGCGCGGCGGACGCTGCCGCTGTCTGGCGTGAGCAGGCCGAGTACCGTGCGCACCAGCGTGGACTTGCCGGCTCCGTTGGGGCCCAGCAGAGTGAGAATTTTGCCCGGCTGCAGCGACAGGCTGATGCCTGCCAGCACCGCGCGCTGGCCAAATTTCACCGAAATGTTTTCGAGTGTAACAAGTGACGACATGATATTTACGGGTTGCATTGAATTTCGAATGTTATAATATCACATTCCATCACATGGTCACGATGGAATGACGCATTATGTTACACAATAAAAAGCGCCTGGCTTTTACCCTTTCTGCGGCGACGTTAAGCCTCGCCACCACGTTTTCCGCGCAGTCTGCGGTGGTGGCTTCAATCAAGCCTCTCGGATTTATCGCAGCCGCCATTGCCGATGGCATTACGCCGGTTGAAGTATTGCTGCCGGACGGTGCCTCAGAGCACGATTATGCCTTACGGCCATCCGATGTAAAACGTATTAAAAACGCTGACTTAGTAGTATGGACCGGTCCGGAGATGGAAGCCTTTCTGACGAAGTCCGCCGGGGAGTTACCGGCCAGTAAGAACCTCGAAATTGCCGCCTTGCCTGGCGTAAAACCGCTATTGATTAGCGGCGGTGAAGATGAGGACGAACATGAGCACGGTCACGATCACGACCATGACTCAGACAATTCTGAGAAGCAAGACCCGTCTCATACTCATCACCACCACGGCGAGTTTAATATGCACCTGTGGATGTCGCCGGAGATTGCGAAACAATCTGCTGTTGCAATCCACGGAAAATTATTGGAACTTATGCCGCAAAGCAAAGCCAAACTTGACGCCAACCTGCAGCAGTTTGAGGCACAATTGGCGGACACAGACAAACGGATTGGCGCACAACTCGCGCCGGTACGGAACAAGGGTTATTTCGTTTTTCACGACGCTTACAGCTACTTTGAGAAACATTACGGTTTATCACCATTAGGTCATTTTACCGTCAATCCTGAGATCCAGCCGGGCGCCCAGCGTTTACATCAAATACGAACACAGTTGGTTGAGCAGAAAGCAGTCTGCGTTTTTGCTGAACCACAATTCAGGCCGGCGGTCATCGATGCCGTGTCTCGCGGAACCAGCGTGCGTAAAGGCACCCTCGACCCGTTAGGCATGGGAATCAGCTTAACCAAAGACAGCTACGTGAAATTCCTCTCACAGCTGTCAAGCCAGTATGCGAGCTGCCTGAATGGAGCATAGAGGAATATGTAAAAGTGCAGCAGATAGCCCGCTCTGTCGCCCTCGCATTTAATAATTTGCCGCGCCCCCACCGCGTTATGCTGGGGTCACTCACCGTTGTTACACTGGCCGTCGCTGTCTGGCGGCCTTACGTCTATCATCCCCGCGATGTTGCGCCCATCGTGAAAGACATCACGCTGGACAAAAACGAGCTGCGCACGCTGCTGCCGGAAGCCAGTGAACCGATCGATCAAACCACGGCGGAACCGGAAGACGAGATCCCGTCGGATGACATCGACAAAGACGTACCGGTCAATCCCGATCAGCATGACTACACCGTTTCCTCAGGCGATACGCTGAGCAGCGCGCTTAATCAGTACGGTATCGATCTCGGTGACATCAACGCGCTGGTCAGCAGCGACAAGAGTTTGCGTAATCTGCGCGTGGGACAGCAGCTGAGGTGGACGCTGGATGCTGATGGCGCGCTGCAGGATTTCACCTGGGAGATCGATCGGCGTGAAACCCGCACCTATGCGCGTCAGCCGAATGGCAGCTTTAAGATGCAGCAGGAGATGCAGAAGGGTGAATGGCAGAACAGCGTCCTGAAAGGCGAAGTGCGCGGCAGTTTCGCCGCCAGCGCCCAGCGCGCCGGCCTGACCAGCGCCGAAACCAGCAGCGTGATTAAAGCGATGCAGTGGCAGATGGATTTCCGCAAACTGCGCGCCGGCGATGACTTTAGCGTACTGATGTCGCGCGAGATGCTGGACGGCAAGAGTGCGCAGAGCCAGCTGCTCGGCGTGCGTTTGCGCACCGGCGGTAAAGATTACTACGCGTTCCGCGCGGAAGACGGCAAGTTCTACGACCGCAACGGCTCCGGTCTTGCGCGGGGCTTCATGCGCTTCCCGACGGTGAAACAGTACCGCGTCTCGTCAAACTTCAATCCGCGCCGCCTCAATCCGGTGACCGGGCGCATCGCGCCGCACAAAGGCGTCGATTTTGCGCTGCCGATTGGTACGCCTGTGCTGGCTGTCGGCGATGGCGAAGTGGTGATCGCGAAAAACGGCGGAGCCGCCGGTAACTACGTCGCGATCCGTCACGGTCGCCAGTACATGACCCGCTACATGCATCTGAGCAAAGCGCTGGTGAAACCGGGACAGAAAGTGAAACGCGGCGATCGCATCGCGCTTTCCGGTAACACCGGTCGCTCTACCGGACCGCATCTGCATTATGAAGTGTGGATCAACAACCAGGCGGTCAACCCGCTGACGGCGAAATTGCCGCGCATGGAAGGGCTGACCGGTAAAGATCGCAGCACCTATCTGGCGCAGGTGAAGAGTTATCTGCCACAGCTGACGCTGAAATAACGTTAATTTCCGGGCAAACGCGCAAAAACCGACGGATTCTTCGTCGGTTTTTTGCTATCTGGCCTGTGAAGATTGCAAAATTACCTGCCGTCACTATTATTGAGCCGTCATTGTCAGAGGCGAGTGCATGGAAACCCGAAAAAAAAATAACAGTGAGTTTATTCCCGTTTTTCAACGTTCTTTTTTAAAGCCGAAATACTGGGGCAGCTGGCTGGCGATTGGTGCGCTGGCCGGTATGGCGATGCTGCCGGCCAGGGTGCGCGATCCGGTGCTGGGCGGGCTGGGTAAGTTTGCCGGCAAGCTGGCGAAAAGTGCGCGCCGCCGTGCGCTGATCAATCTCTACTATTGCCTGCCGGAGCTCAGCGAAGCGCAGCGCGAAGAGATTGCTGATCGTATGTTTGCCACCGCGCCGCAGGCGATGGTGATGATGGCCGAGCTGGGGATGCGTAATCCTGAACGCGTGCGCCAGCGCGTTGAGTGGCACGGCCGCGAGATCATCACGGCGCTGCAGGAGAATCATGAGAACGTGATTTTCCTCGTGCCGCACGGCTGGGGCGTGGATATTCCGGCGATGCTGCTGGCCTCGGAAGGTCAGATGATGGCGGCGATGTTCCACAATCAAAGCGATCCGCTGATGGATTATATCTGGAATACTGTCCGTCGCCGTTTTGGTGGCCGCATGCATGCGCGCAACGACGGCATCAAACCGTTTATCGCCTCGGTGCGTCAGGGCTATTACGGCTACTATCTGCCGGACCAGGATCACGGTGCTGAGCACAGCGAGTTTGTCGATTTCTTTGCTACCTATAAAGCGACATTACCGGCGGTCGGGCGTCTGATGAAAGTGTGCCGTGCGCGCGTCGTGCCGCTGTTCCCGGTGTATAACAGCGCGACGCACAAGCTGGAGATTTATGTGCGCCCGCCGATGGACGATTTGCTGGATGCCGATGACACCACGCTGGCGCGGCGCATGAACGAAGAGGTGGAAATCTTCGTGCGTCCGCATCCGGAGCAGTACACATGGATTCTCAAACTGCTGAAGACGCGTAAGGAAGGGGATATTGAGCCTTACGCGCGAAAGGATTTGTACCCGCGTAAATAGCTAACGCGCGCTGAACCGTGCCGCCCGGCACGGTTCGTCATCATTCATTCGACGCTTGTCAGGCGACTGCGCCGCTTGCGCTCGCGCAGGAACAGCGTCACCAGGCCAAACCACAACACGCCGGCGACGAAGTTGATCGCGCTGAACCACGGCGTACCGCCGCTGAAATAACCGTTTTTCGCCACTTCAATCCCTGCCGCCAGCGTCAGAATGCTGATCATCCCCAGCATGGCGGCGATGCTGCCTTTGCCTTCGCTGCTGGAATAGAGCGTCAACCGGTACAGCCCGGCGTTGACCATCCCGGCACCAAACGCATACAGGCTAAGACCGGCGGTGAGCAGCAGGTAACTGTGGCTGTTGAGTAGGTTCGCCACCAGCGCGATGCTCAGGCCGAGCAGAATCGGCCAGGCGGCAAATTTCACCGGTTGCTCGATGGCCACGCGTCCCGCCAGTTTGCCCAGCGTCAGGTTACCGGCGATCATCGCCAGAAACACCGGTAATTGCAGCAATGCATACTGCAGGCGGGATAAGCCCTCTTCATGCATCAGAATAACCGGCGACAGCGCCACCCAGGTAAGAATCGGGATGAACACCAGGCCGATAGCGAAGGAGCCGTACATCACCTGCTTATCGCGCGCCAGCCGTCCGTAGCCGCGCGCCAGGTTCGGTAACGCAATGGAGTGGCTGCGATCGCCGGCGGTTTCCGGCATGATGCGCCACAGCACCACAAACGCCAGCAGGCTGCAAACCGCAAACAGCCAGAACATGCTGCGCCATTCGCCCACCGTTAGCCAGGCGGCACCGGCCAGCGGACCCGCCAGCGGTGCCAGCAGCGCCACGTTAGCCATCAGCGCCATCATGCGCACAGCTAACGCCTCGTCAAACGCCTCCTGCACTGCGGCATAGCTTACTGCGCCAATGAAGCACAGGCTGATGCCCTGGATAAAACGCAGCGTAACGAACTGCTCGATGTTGCTCACCCAGGTGGTGAGAACACAGGCGGCGGCAAAGAACAGAATGCCGAACAGCAATACCGGACGCCGGCCATATTTATCCGACAGCGGACCGAGCAGCCACTGCAGCACCACGCCGCCCATCAGATAGGCAGTGAGTGAGGTGGATACCCATTCCGGACCGACGTTAAACTCGGCGGTGACCAGCAGCATGCCGGGCTGAATCATGTCATGGGCGATGTAGGTCGCGAACTCAAACAGCACCAGCGCGAGCGGAAACAGCAGCACACGCCCGGTGAGTTGAGTGATGGGTTGATAGCGGGCCATCTGGCCTCCTTGTCAGTGAAAAATAAAACGCGACTGCCAGGCAGTCGCGTTTGTCCATGTTGTTACAGCCGCTGTCAGGAGGTGCGTAAAACTCAGTCTACGCGCAGGACACGGCTGGTGTTGGTGGTGCCGGTGGTCGCCATCACGTCGCCCTGGGTGACAATCACCAGGTCGCCGGAGACGAGGAACCCTTTGTCGCGCAGCAGATTGACCGCATCGTGCGCGGCGGCGACACCATCGTTGTTGCTGTCAAAGAACACCGGCGTCACGCCACGGTACAGCGCGGTCAGGTTCAGGGTACGTTCATGACGTGACATTGCGAAGATCGGCAGACCGGAAGTGATGCGCGACGTCATCAATGCGGTACGGCCAGATTCGGTCATGGTAATGATGGCCGACACGCCCTGCAAATGGTTAGCGGCGTACATCGCCGACATGGCAATCGCTTCTTCGATATTGTCGAACTGCACGTCCAGGCGGTGTTTGGATACGTTCACGCTTGGAATTTTTTCCGCGCCGAGACACACCTTCGCCATCGCTGACACGGTTTCCGCCGGATACTGACCGGCCGCCGTTTCCGCCGACAGCATCACCGCATCGGTGCCGTCCAGCACGGCGTTTGCCACATCCATCACTTCCGCGCGGGTCGGCATCGGATTGGTGATCATCGACTCCATCATCTGGGTAGCCGTAATGATGGTGCGGTTCAGCTGACGCGCACGACGAATCAATGCTTTCTGAATGCCCACCAGCTCCGGATCGCCAATTTCCACGCCGAGATCGCCACGCGCCACCATCACCACGTCGGAGGCGAGAATGATGTCATCCATTGCTTCCTGCGTTGCCACCGCTTCGGCGCGCTCGACTTTTGCCACCAGTTTGGCATCGCAGCCGGCATCGCGTGCCAGACGGCGCGCGTAGTTCATGTCTTCGCCGTTACGCGGGAAGGAGACCGCCAGATAGTCGACGCCAATTTTCGCCGCGGTAATGATATCCAGCTTATCTTTTTCGGTCAGCGCTTCGGCCGACAGGCCGCCGCCAAGCTTGTTGATGCCTTTATTGTTGGAGAGCGGGCCGCCGACGGTCACTTCGGTGAACACTTTCACCCCCTGAACTTCCAGCACCTTCAGCTGCACACGACCGTCGTCCAGCAGCAGGATATCGCCCGGCACCACATCTTCCGGCAGGCCTTTATAGTCGATACCGACTTTCTCTTTGTCGCCTTCGCCTTTGCTCAGGTTGGCATCCAGCAGAAAGCGGTCACCGACATTGAGGAAAACTTTGCCTTCTTTGAAGGTTGATACGCGAATTTTAGGGCCTTGCAGATCGCCAAGAATGGCGACGTGACGACCGAGTTTGGCCGCAATCTGCCGCACTTTATCGGCGCGCAGTTGATGATCTTCCGGGGTGCCGTGGGAGAAATTGAGTCGCACAACGTTAGCGCCCGCCGCGATGATTTTTTCGAGGTTGTTGTCGCGATCGGTGGCGGGGCCGAGGGTTGTAACGATCTTGGTTCTTCTGAGACGTCTGGACATGAAGGACTCCGTTGACAAAGTATCGTGTCGATCACAAGTGACACGCAATGGTCACTTATTCTATATGATCGAGGGGCTGTGATTCGACTCACATTGTGAATGTGATGTTAATTATTTTGCTGTGCACGTGATTCCGGTGCCGGCTTTTCGAGGCGCGACGCTTTCAGCGCCTCTTTTACCCGCTTGAGATTCTCGCGGAAAGCGGTACCGCGCTCCAGGGTAAAACCGGTTGCCAGTACGTCAACCACGGTGAGCTGCGCCAGGCGGGAAACCATCGGCAGATAGATGTCAGTATCTTCCGGTACATCCAGCGTCAGCGCCAGCGTGGCTTCATCTGCCAGCGGCGATCCGGGCGAGGTGATAGCCAGCACGGTGGAAGCGTTTACACGCGCCAGGCGAGCCAGTTCTATCATATTTTTCGTGCGGCCAGTATGCGATATCAGAACAAACACATCATTTGGTCCACTATTTATGCAACTCATGCGCTGGATCACAATATCCTCGGACCAGATGACCGGCAGATTAAAACGCAGAAATTTATTGGTGGCATCATGCGCCACCACCGCCGAGGCGCCAAGACCAAAGAAGGCCACTTTATGGGCCTGTGACAATGCCTGCACCGCCTGAGCCACTACCTGCATATCCAGTTGCTGACGCACGCGGCTGAGTCCCGCCAGTGCGGAATCAAAAATCTTGTGGCTGTAACGTTCTACGCTGTCATTTTCTTCGACATCGCGACTGACCCAGCTCGGTCCTTTAGCCAGACTCTGTGCCAGCTGCAGCTTGAAATCGGGAAAGCCGCGCGTGCCCATGCGGTGACAGAAGCGGTTCACCGTCGGTTCGCTGACCTGCGCCGCCTGTGCCAGCGTGGCAATGCTCGAGTGCATCGCCTGCTGCGGCGCGGCCAGAATCTGTTCTGCCACTTTGCGTTCTGATTTGCTCAGCGCGGCCAGTTGCGCCTGTATTTGATCCAGCATGTTGTTAACCCGATGACCATCAATAACTTTTTTTGCGTTCACCCGTGCGTGAAATCGCTGCCAATTATGCGGAATATACCGTGTAATAGCCTGACGTACGCAGCGGCGGACAAATGTAACCGCGCTTTTTTTGTCATACTTTGATCGCTGCCGGGTTTTCGCCCGACAAACATCGAAACAGAAAAAGGCGCATTAGCGCACTTCGCAACACGTTAAATGCGCCCCGGCGGTGCAGGATAATCACCT
This sequence comes from Pantoea sp. Morm, assembly GCF_016643525.1. Taxonomy (NCBI): domain Bacteria; kingdom Pseudomonadati; phylum Pseudomonadota; class Gammaproteobacteria; order Enterobacterales; family Erwiniaceae; genus Pantoea; species Pantoea sp. Morm. The sequence goes on from NZ_VOQX01000026.1 coordinate 60,191, forward strand.
GTAACCGACCGCAGCCGGGTTGTCCTGGCGCGGTGAAAAAAGTACATTGTGCTGTAAGAAAATTACAATAAGGACCCGGTAGAATGAGGACGCTCAGGCCGGGTATATCCTGCAACGAGGAGAGGAAAATGGCGGTAACACAAACAGCCCAGGCATGCGATCTGGTGATTTTCGGTGCCAAAGGCGATCTTGCACGCCGGAAACTGTTGCCTTCACTGTATCAGCTGGAGAAAGCCGGTCAGATTCACGATACCACGCGCATTATTGGCGTGGGTCGCGCGGAGTGGGACAAAGAGGCCTACACCAAAGTGGTGCGTGAAGCGCTGGAAACCTTCATGAAGGAGAAGATTGACGAAGCGCTGTGGGACAAACTCAGCGGCCGTCTCGACTTCTGCAACCTCGACGTTAACGACACCTCGCACTTCTCGAAACTGGGCAAGATGCTGGATCAGAAAAACCGCGTCACCATCAACTACTTTGCCATGCCGCCGAGCACCTTTGGCGCCATCTGTGAAGGCCTGGGCGCCGCTAAACTCAACGCCAAACCAGCGCGCGTGGTGATGGAGAAGCCGCTCGGCACCTCGCTGGAGACCTCGCAGGAGATCAACGACAGCGTCGGTAAATTCTTCGATGAAAGCCAGGTGTTCCGTATCGACCATTATCTTGGTAAAGAGACGGTGCTCAACCTGCTGGCGCTGCGTTTTGCCAACTCGATTTTCGTTAATAACTGGGACAACCGCACCATCGACCACGTGCAGATTACCGTGGCGGAAGAGGTGGGTATCGAAGGCCGCTGGGGTTACTTCGACAAAGCCGGCCAGATGCGTGACATGATCCAGAACCACCTGCTGCAGATCCTGACCATGATCGCTATGTCGCCGCCGTCCGACCTCAGTGCTGACGCGATTCGTGATGAGAAGGTGAAAGTGCTGCGCTCGCTGCGTCGCATCGACCAGACCAACGTGCGCGAGAAAACCGTACGCGGTCAGTACACTGCCGGTTTTGTGCAGGGCAAAAAAGTGCCGGGCTACCTGGAAGAAGAGGGGGCTAACAAGCAGAGCAGCACCGAAACCTTCGTCGCCATCCGCGTGGATATCGATAACTGGCGCTGGGCGGGCGTGCCTTTCTACCTGCGCACCGGTAAGCGTCTGCCGACCAAGTGCTCAGAAGTGGTGGTGTACTTCAAAAACCCGGAGATGAACCTGTTTAAGGACTCTTACGCCGAACTGCCGCAGAACAAGTTGACGATTCGTCTGCAGCCGGACGAAGGCGTGGATATTGAGATCCTCAACAAGGTGCCAGGTCTCGATCACAAGCATAAGCTGCAGACCACCAAGCTGGATCTGAGCTACTCCGAAACCTTCAATCAGTCGCATCTGGCGGATGCCTACGAGCGTCTGCTGCTGGAAACCATGCGCGGCATTCAGGCACTGTTTGTGCGCCGCGATGAGGTTGAAGCGGCATGGACCTATGTCGATTCGATTATTGAAGCGTGGAATGCGGATGGCGACGCCTCCAAACCGTATCAGGCCGGCACCTGGGGCCCGGTCGCCTCGGTGGCGATGATCACCCGCGACGGCCGTTCGTGGAACGAGTTTGAATAACCGCTCCTGCATCACTGACTGAATGATTCATGATAACGCCCCTGCGCTGCTCACCAGGGGCGTTTTGTTTTTCGCCAGCGAGGGTTTACCCTGGTCGCCATGAATGGCGACTCTGCAGACGGATGCGGAATGATGTGCACCAGGCAATCATTCAAAAATGAACCGCGGTTTCAAAAATGGATGATATCTAATAGACGTCCATCCGACCGATCTTGTATGGTAGGGCTCTCTTTCTGACAGCCGGACCGCGTGTCGGGCTGTCTCTCCTGAGGAAACGTAATGAAGAACTGGAAAACGAGTGCGGAACAGATCCTGACTACCGGCCCGGTTGTGCCGGTGATTGTCGTCAACAAGCTGGAACATGCGGTGCCAATGGCCAAAGCGCTGGTGGCAGGTGGCGTACGCGTGCTGGAAGTGACGCTGCGCACGCCGGTGGCGATGGATGCGCTGCGGGCAATGATCAAAGAAGTCCCGGAAGCGATTGTGGGTGCCGGCACGGTGATCAATACCCAGCAGC
>NZ_VOQX01000260.1:0-1088 GCF_016643525.1 Pantoea sp. Morm
AGGCATAAGAACCCGTTTATGGAGTCGCTTATGCCCTGGGATGCGAGAGATACCATGTCATTACGTACTGAGTTTGTTCTGTTCGCCTCGCAAGACGGGGCGAACATCCGCGAGCTGTGCCGCCGCTACGGCATATCTCCCGCCACCGGCTACAAGTGGCTTCGCCGCTGGGATGAGGAAGGACCGTCCGGCCTTCAGGACCGCTCCCGCGCGCCCCGTCACTCACCCAACCGCTCATCTGACGATATCACTGAGCTGCTGCGTATGGCGCATGAACTTCATCAGCACTGGGGGGCCCGCAAGATTAAGCGCTGGCTCGAAGACCGCGGGCACGGCATGCCGGCCTTCAGCACCGTCCACAACCTGATGGCCCGCCACGGCCTGCTGCCGGGCGCAGCGCCGGGCGTCCCGGCCACCGGCCGGTTTGAGCATACGGCCCCGAACCGGCTCTGGCAGATGGATTTTAAGGGCCACTTTCCCTTTGGCGGCGGCCGCTGCCACCCGCTCACCCTGCTGGACGACCACTCCCGGTTCTCGCTGTGCCTGGTACACTGCGCCGACGAACGGCGTGAGACTGTACAGGAGCAGCTGGTCAGCGTCTTTGAGCGCTACGGCCTGCCGGACCGGATGACGATGGACAACGGCTCGCCGTGGGGCGACACCACCGGCACCTGGACGGCAGTGGAGCTGTGGCTGATGCGCCACGGCATCCGGGTGGGACACTCGCGGCCGTATCATCCGCAGACGCAGGGCAAGCTGGAGCGCTTTCACCGCAGCCTGAAGGCGGAAGTGCTGCAGGGGAAGTGGTTCGCAGACAGCGGTGAGCTGCAGCGCGCCTTCGACCACTGGCGGACGGTCTACAACCTCGAGCGCCCGCATGAGGCGCTGGAGATGGCGGTGCCGGCGTCGCGCTATCAGCCCTCATCGCGGCAGTACAGCGGGCGCGTAGCGCCACCGGAATACGACGAGGGCGTGATGGTCAGGAAGGTGGATATCAGCGGGAAGCTGAGCGTAAAAGGACTCAGCCTGAAGGCGGGCAAGGCGTTCAGGGGAGAGCGTGTCGGGCTGAAGGAGACGGGGGAAGACGG
>NZ_VOQX01000261.1:0-985 GCF_016643525.1 Pantoea sp. Morm
GAAGTAGGTAGCTTAACCTTCGGGAGGGCGCTTACCACTTTGTGATTCATGACTGGGGTGAAGTCGTAACAAGGTAACCGTAGGGGAACCTGCGGTTGGATCACCTCCTTACCTGAAGATACCTTCCTTCGAAGTGCTCACACAGATTGTCTGATAGAAAAGTAATGAGCAAGACGGCTGCGAAGTCGTGACATGTATGTGTCCCCTTCGTCTAGCGGTTAGGACTCCGCCCTTTCACGGCGGCAACAGGGGTTCGAATCCCCTAGGGGACGCCACTTGCTTGGTGACAGGTGAAAGGTGTCTCCACGAAATATCTCAAAACTGACGGTAACGTCGAGTTTGAGATATTGCTCTTTAACAATCCGGAACAAGCTGAAAATTGAAACGACGTGTCGGTTCATTTCTCCGTAATAAGAAATGAATGATGACATGTTCGAGTCTCTCAAATGCTTGCAGCTTGCATGCGTTGTAAAACGCCTGTGGGTTGTGAGGTTAAGCGACTAAGCGTACACGGTGGATGCCCTGGCAGTCAGAGGCGATGAAGGACGTGCTAATCTGCGTAAAGCGTCGGTAAGGTGATATGAACCGCTACAGCCGACGATGTCCGAATGGGGAAACCCGGTGCACTCTGTGCATCATCGCAACATGAATACATAGTGTTGCGAGGCGAACCTGGGGAACTGAAACATCTAAGTACCCAGAGGAAAAGAAATCAACCGAGATTCCCCCAGTAGCGGCGAGCGAACGGGGAGCAGCCCAGAACCTGAATCAGTTTGTGCATTAGTGGAAGCGTCTGGAAAGTCGCAGGGTACAGGGTGATACTCCCGTACACAAAAATGCACATACTGTGAGTTCGAAGAGTAGGGCGGGACACGTGGTATCCTGTCTGAATATGGGGGGACCATCCTCCAAGGCTAAATACTCCTGACTGACCGATAGTGAACCAGTACCGTGAGGGAAAGGCGAAAAGAACCCCGGCGAGGGG
>NZ_VOQX01000262.1:0-942 GCF_016643525.1 Pantoea sp. Morm
ATCTGACTGCGCAGGCTCGCCTGCGTGACCTGCGCGATGTCCTGATCATCAATCAGGATGCGCCCGCCGTTGATGTCATACAGCCGCAGCAGCAGGTTCACGAGGGTCGATTTACCGGCGCCGGACGGGCCAATCAGACCGATTTTCTCGCCAGGCTTGATATTGAGATTCAGGCGGTTAATCACCTGGCGGCCGCCGCCGTAGTCAAAGCGCACATCCTCAAAGCGGATCTGGCCGCGCGTCACCTGCAGCTTTTTCGCCTGCGGCGCATCCTGCACGCTGAGCGGTTGCGCAATGGTGTTCAGGCCATCCTGCACCATGCCGATGTTTTCGAAGATGCCGTTCACCACCCACATGATCCAGCCGGACATGTTCACCAGGCGAATCACCAGCCCGGTGGCCAGCGCGATGGCGCCTACGCTGATCAGCGACTGGCTCCACAGCCACAGCGCGAGGCCGGAGGTGCTGACAATCAGCAGGCCATTGAGCGTCGACAGCGTGATATCCATGCTGGTCACCATGCGGCTGGCGTGCTGGGTTTTGTCGGTCTGCTCCTGAATGGCGTCGCGCGCATAGCGTTTTTCCAGATCGTTATGGGCAAACAGTTTCAGGGTGGCGATGTTGGTATAACCGTCAACGATGGTGCCCATCAGCTTCGAGCGCGCCTCGGATGACACCACCGAGCGCTGCTTAACGCGCGGCACAAAGAAGCGCAGCGACAGGCTGTACGCCCCAATCCAGACGATCAGCGGAATCATCAGGCGCCAGTCAGCTTCCGCGAACAGCACCAGTGAGGTCACGGCGTAAATCACCACGTGCCAGATGGCATCCACCAGCTGGACCGCCGAGTCACGCAGCGAGTTACCGGTTTGCATGATGCGCTGGGCGATACGGCCGGCAAAATCGTTCTGGAAGAAATTGAGGCTCTGCCGCAGCACATAG
>NZ_VOQX01000263.1:0-928 GCF_016643525.1 Pantoea sp. Morm
CGTGAATGATCCAGCGCTCAAAGGTGCCCTGCTGCACCGTCGTATCGATGCGATGCATGTCCCACAGCACACCGTTAATCCCCGGCGTACCGTCGCCGAGGCGGAATTCACGCGTGCGCACCGCCACGCCATCAAGAATCTGATCCGCCAGCAGGCGCATCGGCAGGTTGTCGGTCACCAGCGGCAGCAGGCCGGTTGGACGCAGCGTCAGCACCAGCGTATTGGTCAGGATCGATGACGGCTCAAACAGCCCGCGCAGACGATCCATAATGCCTGCCGCCGTGCCTGCGGTGATCGACACTTCATCGCCCTGCGACATGTCCACCAGCACTTCGCGGCGTTCGCCCGGTGCGAGCGACAGCGTCTGCACCGCTACCGGCGCGGGCAGGAAGCCCTGATCGCTGGCGATCACCGTAAACGGCCGGTTGTCGCTAAAGCTGAGATCGAAACGGCGCGCATTGGCCGCATTCAGCAGGCGCAAACGTACCCAGCCGCGCGACACTTCGACATACGGGTTTTGCACGCCGTTAACCAGCAGCGTATCGCCGAGGAACCCGCCGTCCGACGGTGGGTTATAAACCGGCGTGGCAAAGTTATCGAGGCGCTTGTCCTGAATAATCAGCGGGAAATCATCGACGCCGTAATGCTTCGGCAGCGGCAGCGCTTTGCTGATGTCATCTTCGATCAGCCACATCCCCGCCAGGCCGTTATAGACGTGCGGCGCCATGCGATTTGGCGTGTTGGCGTGATACCACAGCGTGGCTGCGCCCTGACGAATCGGCAGCACCGGCGCCCAGTCTACGCCGGCGGACATCATGCGCGGCGCACCGCCCATCAGCGCGCCCGGCACCTGCAAACCGCTGACGGTCATCGCCACCGGTTCATTGAGGCGGTTGCTGTAAATCAGTTTGACATCGTCGCCGCTGTA
>NZ_VOQX01000264.1:0-926 GCF_016643525.1 Pantoea sp. Morm
AAAACCATCGCTTCACTGACGCCACACCTTGATAAGGGCGACATCCTGATTGATGGTGGTAACACCTTCTATAAAGACACTATCCGTCGTAATAAAGAACTGTCTGATCAGGGCTTCAACTTCATCGGTACCGGTGTCTCCGGCGGCGAAGAGGGCGCACTGAAAGGCCCATCGATCATGCCTGGCGGTCAGAAAGAAGCGTATGAACTGGTAGCGCCAATTCTGGATAAAATTGCTGCGCGTGCAGAAGACGGTGAAGCCTGCGTTACTTACATCGGTCCGGACGGTGCTGGCCACTATGTTAAGATGGTGCATAACGGTATCGAGTATGGCGATATGCAGCTGATTGCAGAAGCATACGCTTTACTGAAAGGCGCACTCGGTCTTAACAACGAAGAGCTGGCTAAAACCTTCACTGACTGGAACAACGGTGAGCTGAGCAGCTACCTGATCGACATCACCAAAGATATCTTCACCAAGAAAGATGAAGACGGTAAATACCTGGTTGATGTGATTCTGGATGAGGCAGCCAACAAAGGTACCGGTAAATGGACCAGCCAGAGTTCCCTGGATCTTGGTGAGCCACTTTCTCTGATCACTGAGTCTGTGTTCGCACGTTACCTTTCTTCACTCAAGTCACAGCGTGTTGCAGCTTCTAAAGTGCTGAGCGGCCCTCAGGCGCAAGCCTTCACCGGTGACAAAGCTGAGTTCATTGAGAAAGTGCGCCGAGCACTGTATCTGGGTAAGATCGTTTCTTATGCTCAGGGCTTCTCTCAGCTGCGTGCGGCTTCAGAAGAGAACAACTGGGATCTGCATTACGGTGAAATCGCGAAGATCTTCCGTGCTGGCTGCATCATCCGTGCACAGTTCCTGCAGAAAATTACTGATGCTTATGCGACCGATGCTAACATCGCAAACCTGCTGCT
>NZ_VOQX01000265.1:0-861 GCF_016643525.1 Pantoea sp. Morm
GTCAAAATATGGCTTTGCCGATATGCTGACTAACGAACATGTGGCGCTGGATCCCAGCCGTATTGCGGCGCAGGTGGTCAGCGGCATGGGCTTCCTTGGCGCCGGCACCATCATCATACAAAAGCAGATTGTGAAAGGCCTGACGACCGCCGCCGGCCTGTGGGTGACCGCCGCGATTGGCCTGGTGATCGGTAGCGGGATGTACGAAATCGGTATTTACGGCACGGTGCTGGCGCTGGTGGTGCTGGAAACGTTCCGCCGTATCAGCCACTGGCTGATTGGCCGCCATCACACCCTCATCGTCCATCTCAAAGCCAAAAGCGTACCGCTGGTGTTGCTGGTACTGCAGCGCGAAAATTTGCGCTATGGCCACATCGCTGTAGTCAATCGCAACGAAGAGAGCGGCCTGTGCGAGCTGAGCGTTGAGGTGACATTGTCACGCAGATTTCCTATGCATAGCATTTATGACAAAGTGATGGAAATCAAAGGCGTGCAGTCGCTGGAAATGGTTTGACTGCGCTGGCGCTAGCAGGTTAATCGCTGCCGTGGAGGGAAGATAAAAGCCCGGCGCTGAAGGCCGGGCGGCTGGGTTAGCAAGGTTTGAGTTGTCCAATCGCCATTTCAACGGCGCGGTTAGGCGCGCCGGTTAATTCCCGATAACGCAGTTGCAGGTTACGCAACTCGCTGGCCAGCACCTCTTTTTCGGTAGCGGCACCGCGCTGCGCCAGTTCCAGATAGCATTGCCCCACCAGCCGGCACGCCTCCTCAAACACCATGTCGTACGTTTGCATTGTTCCTCTCCTCACCTTTAAAAACTAAAAAAAGCGCTGAATCCATCCTGTCAGCGCAGTGAGAAGAAAT
>NZ_VOQX01000266.1:0-836 GCF_016643525.1 Pantoea sp. Morm
AAGATGTCGCCTGCAGGGGTGAGAATGTTAGTGATTAACCATTCACGATCGTCTGGCTGATTATGCAGCACGGTTCCGACGATAACGCCGAGAATCAGGGCAATCAAAATTTGCCAGGCAAGGGTGAGCTTAAAACCTTTCATAACGCGTTACTTTCCTCAGTAAAAACCCCTTTGCTCCTCTGCGAAGCTGCAGAAGACATGACGCACAGGGAAGTGAGCAAAAGCCCGATAAAATAGAGGGTTATAGTGGACTGCATCAGACACTGCTGCGTAAGCATTTTGCGCCTGCGCGATGATGCAGCCTGAGTGGATACCTGCTGAACAGGGCCGAGATAAGTACCATTTTCACTACGGTAATTGCAACCCCTGGGGGGTTAGCGTAAATCCTGCGCAACTGAGTAGCATAAAATGCTGACATTTACTTTTAGTCATAACTCGCTGTTATGAAAAGTGTTAATTCGATAATTTTCCGCATAGCTATTCAAAAATGGGCAAAAAACACGCCGGCGCGTTTGCTGATTATTTAACCAGCGCCATCGTCTGATTCCGCTTAAAGTCACGGCTCAGGTCTCATTGGTTTCGGTGATGAACAGTATGAATTCGGGCGCTTTTCAGGCATACAAAAGGTCGTGATCCAGACTACAAAACAGAAACAAAGCCCAGTCGCGCTCTTCAATTAACCTTTGATTGACATATGATTAACATCTTCAAGGAGGTCAGCCATGAGCCAAATACATAAGCATCCTGTACCCGCTGCCGTTGCAGCGAATGCCCTGATTAATGCCGACCAGTATGCGGCGCTGTATCAACAATCGGTTGACGATCCCGACGCCT
>NZ_VOQX01000268.1:0-810 GCF_016643525.1 Pantoea sp. Morm
TATCAGAGGCGCTTTCACCAATGTGCTGCGTGTGGCTGGCAATATAACGGTAGAGTTCTTCGTCAACTTCAATCGTTTTCATCTTATTCCGTACAATTCTGGCAAATGACAGAACCACGCATTATTGCAACGGCCTTAGCAAAATCGAGCTGTGCAAAACGTGAGCGGGCTCTAACATAAGGATTATAAAGTTAAATCCGTGGCAGCCGATAGCGCTGGCGTCGTTTCAGGGCAAAAGTCGGAATATGCCCTAATGCCTGGCCGGCTGGCTCCTGGACAGGTGAATCCATGATACCCTAAGCCAAGGTCACAACCGTAAGAACTTTAGCCATGATTTTGAACGCCCGTCTGCAAACTGAACAATCTACCCCTGAAGCCCCCCCTATTCTGTTAATTCATGGCCTTTTTGGTAGCCTGGATAACCTTGGCGTGCTGGCACGCGGCGTACGGGATGCTCGCCCCACGTTGCAAGTGGACGTACGCAACCATGGTTTATCTGAGCGCAGTGAGGTGATGAATTATCACGCCATGGCGCAAGATATCGTGGAGACGCTGGATGCACACCAGATTGAACGCGCTGGCGTGATAGGCCACTCGATGGGCGGTAAGATCGCCATGGCACTGAGCGCTGTGGCCCCCGAGCGTATTGAGAAGATGGTGCTGATCGATATCGCGCCCGTGGATTACCAAACCCGCCGCCACGATGAAATCTTCGCCGGTATCCGCGCCGTGACAGCGGCGGGCGTGTCTCGTCGTAGCGAAGCGGCCGAGGTGATGCGCCAGCATGTCGCTGAAGAGGGGGTGATTCAG
>NZ_VOQX01000269.1:0-766 GCF_016643525.1 Pantoea sp. Morm
ATGGGGGGACCATCCTCCAAGGCTAAATACTCCTGACTGACCGATAGTGAACCAGTACCGTGAGGGAAAGGCGAAAAGAACCCCGGCGAGGGGAGTGAAACAGAACCTGAAACCGTGTACGTACAAGCAGTGGGAGCCTACTTGTTAGGTGACTGCGTACCTTTTGTATAATGGGTCAGCGACTTATATTCTGTAGCAAGGTTAACCGCATAGGGGAGCCGAAGGGAAACCGAGTCTTAATTGGGCGTTAAGTTGCAGGGTATAGACCCGAAACCCGGTGATCTAGCCATGGGCAGGTTGAAGGTTGGGTAACACTAACTGGAGGACCGAACCGACTAATGTTGAAAAATTAGCGGATGACTTGTGGCTGGGGGTGAAAGGCCAATCAAACCGGGAGATAGCTGGTTCTCCCCGAAAGCTATTTAGGTAGCGCCTCGTGAACTCATCTCCGGGGGTAGAGCACTGTTTCGGCTAGGGGGCCATCCCGGCTTACCAACCCGATGCAAACTGCGAATACCGGAGAATGTTATCACGGGAGACACACGGCGGGTGCTAACGTCCGTCGTGAAGAGGGAAACAACCCAGACCGCCAGCTAAGGTCCCAAAGTCATGGTTAAGTGGGAAACGATGTGGGAAGGCACAGACAGCCAGGATGTTGGCTTAGAAGCAGCCATCATTTAAAGAAAGCGTAATAGCTCACTGGTCGAGTCGGCCTGCGCGGAAGATGTAACGGGGCTAAACCATGCACCGAAGCTGCGGCAGCGAC
>NZ_VOQX01000027.1:0-60145 GCF_016643525.1 Pantoea sp. Morm
CAGGGGTGGCGGATTGCATAGAAGCAATGCCGGAGATGGCGATATCGCCATCTCCGTGCAATTCTGCATCCAACTGCTGGGCTAAATCAGCCAGTCGAATTGATGACATCGATTATTTAACCTGTTTCAGCACGTCAGCAGTAATGTCTTTCGCGTTAGAAGCATAGGCAACGGCATTGGCGTCGATTACCACGTCATACCCTTCGCTGTCCGCCACTTTCTTCACTGCGTCCTGAATACGGCTCAGCAGTTTGTTACGCTCTTCCATCTGACGACGGCGGTTATCCTGATCGAAAGCCTGCGCTTTCGTCGAGAATGCTTCGCGCTGTGACATGATGTCTTTTTCCATGCGGCTGCGGTCGCTGGCCTTCATGGTTGAACCATCACGCTGCAGTTTCTGCATTTTAGTCTGCAGATCGCGCTCCTGGCTCTGCAGCTCAGTAGCACGGCCCTTGAATTCGTTTTCCAGCTGTTTAGCAACGGTCGCACGTTGCGGTAACTGTTGGAAAATGCTGGACACGTTTACCACTGCAATTTTGTCAGCAGCCTGAACGCCCGCGGAAACCGCTAAAGCAAGCCCCAGACCTGCGGCACACAACAACTTTTTCACTATAAACTCCTTACCATCAACGTTTGTGTCAGCGACACAGTGTTGGCATCGTCCGGCTCCCGTCTGGCGCCGGCGCGATGCCGTACTACGACTCTGCTTCCGTGCTCAGAACCTTACCAGGTTTTACCAATGTTAAACTGGAACTGTTCTGCTTTGTCTCCCTCGACTTTCTTCACTGGCTGTGCGTAGGAGAACACCAGTGGTCCAAGTGGCGACATCCACTGCAGCGCAAGACCGGCAGAGACGCGAATGTTGTTCGGGTCGCTGTAGTCCGGAATGCCCGCCGCGCGGGTTTCCGCGGTGTTCTGCCACTTGGTATCCCAGACGGTACCGGCATCCATAAATACCGAGGTACGTACTGAGTTTGCATATTTTTCGCTCAGGAACGGCGTTGGCGTAATCAGCTCAAGGCTGGCGATCGCCATGGCGTTACCGCCCACCGCATCGTCAGACTTACAGATGCCGTCCGGATCGGTCAGATTACAGCTCGACGAACGATCGTTCAGGTAAGCAGCTTTCGGACCAATGGTGTTGGACTGGAAGCCACGCACAGTGCTGGAACCACCGGCGTAGAAGTTCTCATAGAACGGCATCTCTTTGCCACCGAGTCCGTCACCGTAGCCAACACGGCCACGACCCAGCACCACCCAGGTACCATCACGGTTCAGCGGCACGTACTGCTGGGTGTCCAGCGTCGCTTTATAGAACGAGTTATCAGAGCCCGGAATGGTCACTTTACCGTTCAGGTTGGTACGGTTACCGCGCGTCGGGAAGAAACCACGATCGAGCGTGTTGTACGTCCAGCCGTAGTTGAAGGTGAAGTCATCCGCAGAGAAATCACCGTCATCATTCAGCCCCTGATGACGACCCACCGAGTCAAGGTAACGCCACATCGCCACCTGCGGACGCATGTTGGACAGGTCGTTGTGCACATAACCTAAGCCAATGCGCAGCGTGTTGTTTTCGTTAACCGGGAAGCCGAGCGTACCGTCCACACCGTAACTTTTGTTGGTGTAGTCGGAGAGGTCAGCATCATCCGCTTTAAAGTCGTTGTAGAAGAGGCGGCCGCCGAGGCTCACACCGTCCACCGTGAAGTACGGATCGGTGAGTGAGAATTCTGCGTAAGTCTGGTAGTCGTTCTTGGTACCGCTGATGCCGACGGTATTACCGGTGCCGAGCCAGTTCTCCTGGGTCACGCCGACCTGGAAGCTGACGCCACTCTCCGTACCGTAACCCACACCAAAGTTGAAGGTACCGGTGTTACGCTCTTTAACTTTGTAAACCACGTCAACCTGGTCTGGCGAGCCCGGAACGCGCTGGGTATCAACGTCCACGGTTTCGAAGTAACCGGTACGGTTCAGGCGCTCTTTGCCCTGATCGACGAGGTCGCTGCCCAGCCATGCGCCTTCCATCTGACGCATTTCGCGGCGCAGTACGGCATCTTTCGAGGTGTCGTTACCTTCAAAACGCACTTTACGCACGTAGTAACGGTTACCGGCATCAACGTTGATGTGCAGCTTAACGGTTTTATCCGCATCGTTGATTTCCGGCTGCGTCACCACGCGTGGATAGGCGTAGCCATAACGGCCCAGCAGCTTCTTAATGTCATCTTCCATCTGGGTGACTTTGGTGCCGTTATATAGCTCACCGTTAGGAATCTGCGTCAGGTGCTCAATTTCCGCCGAGTGGCCCGCCATGCTGCCGTTGACGATCACGCCGGCAATCTTGTACTGATCGCCTTCGGTGATGTTGACGGTGATGTAGATGCCTTTCTTGTCCGGCGTCAGGCTCACCTGCGTGGAATCAATATTGAAACGCGCATAACCGCGATCCAGATAGAAGCTGCGCAGGGTTTCGAGATCGCCCGCCAGTTTCTGCTTCTGGTATTTACGATCGCCCACCACGTTCCACCACGGCACTTCATCGCGCAGCTGGAAGCGGGAGATCAGTTCGTCTGAGCTGAACGCTTTGTTGCCGACAATGTTGATCTGCTGGATCTTGGCCGAGACGCCTTCCTGGAAGACGAATTTCAGATCGACACGGTTACGCGGCAGCGGCGTCGCGATGGCTTTGACGCTGGCGGTATATTTACCGACGCTGTAGTAAAAGTCCTCCAGCCCCTTCTCGATGGAAGAGAGCGTGGTGCGGTCAAGCGCTTCGCCAACGCGCACACCGGAGGCCTCAAGGTTCTCCTTCAGCTGATCCTCTTTCACCGCTTTGTTACCGGAGAAGGTGATGCTGGCAATGGTCGGACGTTCCTTCACCTGAACAATCAGGGTGGTGCCGTCACGCAGAACCTGGACATCTTCAAAGTTACCGGTAGCGAACAGTGAGCGAATGGTGTTTCTGATGTCATCATCATTCACCGTATCACCGACGCGTACCGGCATGCTGAGCAGAGCCGCGCCGACGGCGACTCGCTGTAGACCTTCGAAATGAATGTCCTTCACTACGAAATCGTCTGCACCGTAAACGGTGGCGCTGCTAAACAGCAGCGACGCTATGAGCAACTTTTTCATCGCCATCGTTGTTATGCGTTTTCCTAACACATCCCGCGCCTGTCTGCGTTCCAGCGATTACAGGCGAGAGAAATCATTGAAAAGTGCAAGCCCCATTAAAAGCACCAGCAAAATTGAGCCGATGCGATAACTGAAGTCCTGAACTCGCTCGGACACCGGTCCACCTTTGATCTTTTCGATCGCCAGAAAGAGCAGATGTCCACCATCTAAAACCGGCAGAGGGAACAGATTGATGATCCCTAAGTTGACGCTAATCAGCGCGAGGAACATCAGGTAATAAATCACCCCATATTCAGCTGATAATCCGGCACCCTGCGCAATCGAAATTGGCCCGCTCAGGTTATTCAGCTTGACGTCCCCGGTTATCAACTTGCCCAGCATCGAAACCGTCAGCTTCATCAGTTGCCAGGTTTTGACACCGGCTTCACCAATCGCGGCGAAAGGTCCGTACTGTTTTACCGTTTTGTACTCATCCGGCAGCGGGATCACACGCGGGATCACCCCGGCAAAACCTTCCGCTGCGTTGCCCGGTTTCGCTTCCGGCGTTAGCGTCAGCGTTAACGGTTCACCGTTACGCTCAACCTCCAGCGCCATGTTTTTGCCGGGATTATCCCGAACCTGAGCCGCAAAAACCTGCCATTGCGTTAATGGCTGACCATCGACTTTAACGATCCTGTCGCCGGCTTGCAAACCGGCAGCACTTGCCGGTGAACGCGCCTGCACTTCTGCCAGCGTGGTTTCGATTTGCGGCCCGCGCGGTCGAATACCTAAAGCGACCACCGGGTCCTGTTTGTCCGGTTCAAATTGCCAGTCACGCAGATTGAGCTGTTTCTGCTGCGTCGCCTGCTGACCAAACTGTGACACGGTCAGCGTGGCGCTGCTGTCGCCGATTTTACCGATCAGCGCCAGGCGCACAGCATCCCAGTCAGGCGTTTCGATACCGTCAACCGCTTTAAGTTCCATGCCGGAGGTAATTTGCGCTTCTGCCGCGACGGAACCGCTCATAATTTCGCCGACCACCGGGCGAACACCCGGCACCCCATGGATGAACACCACCCAGTAGGCAAACACGGCAAAAATGAAATTTGCGATGGGACCGGCGGCAATGATTGAGGCACGCTGCAGCACGGTTTTATTGTTGAAGGCCTGATGACGCAGCTCAGCGGGCACGCTCTCTACGCGCTCGTCGAGCATTTTGACGTAGCCACCGAGCGGAATCAGCGCGATCACGTATTCCGTGCCCTGGCGGTCAGTGCGACGCCACAGGGCTTTGCCGAAACCGATCGAGAAGCGTTCTACTTTGACACCGCAGCGACGCGCCACCCAGAAGTGGCCGAACTCGTGCACCGTAATCAGCACGCCGAGCGCCACGATAAAGGCGACAAAACTCCAGAGTATGCTCAACATCGTCGCTTATCCTCAGAGGGTGCGGAACACCAGCAGCAGCAGGCAGGCAAATACCGGCACCGCGGCTGTCAGGCTATCAATGCGATCGAGGATACCACCGTGCCCCGGAATCAGGTTACCGCTGTCTTTGATACCGGCTTCACGTTTGAACATACTTTCCGTGAGATCGCCCAGCACGGAGGCCAGCGTGGCAATCACGGCGCAGATAATCAGCGTGCCCGGCGCCACCGATAGCGGGGCCAGCAGCGCAAACAGCCAGGCGATAATCGCCGATGACAGCAGTCCGCCAAAGAAGCCTTCCCAGGTTTTGCCCGGTGAGACTTTCGGTGCCAGCTTATGCTTGCCGAACAGACGACCAAACATGTAAGCACCGGAATCCGCGCCCCAGACGAGGAACATCACGAACAGCAGCCACCAGGCGCCGGCGAAATGGTCGGTGTCATAGTGATACTGGCGCAGCGCCATCATGCCCCAGAAGAACGGCACCACGGTCAGCACGCCAAACAGCAGGCGCAGCGGACGCGATGCGCGCCACAGCGCAGCGGAGGCCGGATAAAACAGCACGAGAAACAGCGCGACAATCCACCAGCCCAGCGAGGCCCAGAGCGAGCTCTCCATCTGGAACTGGTGCAGATTACGTTGATAGGGTTGCAGGGTGAACAGCATCACCGCCAGCAGCAGGCCGCATAGCACCGCCAGCCAGATACGCTGCTGACGCGTTGCCATCCCCGCCAGCTGCCCCCACTCCCAGGCGGCAAGCATGCAGATGATGATGGTGGTAATCGCAAAACCGGACAGCGGCAACCAAAACAGAGCAGCGATCACCAGCGGAATCAGAATAAACGCGGTGATCAGACGAGACTTCAGCAAAGGTTACCCCCAGGTTGCTCAGGCGCCGCCTGGTGCAGCGCCGCCATAGCGTCGCTCCCGCAGAGAGAATGCATTCAGTGCACCTTCAAAAACGTGTTCATCAAAATCAGGCCAGAGAACATCGGTAAACCAAAACTCAGCATAGGCGATCTGCCACAGCAGGAAGTTGCTGATCCGATGCTCTCCCCCGGTCCTTATCACTAAATCCACCGGCGCTTGCTCCTGCATACACAGATGCGGAGCCAGACTTTCTTCAGTTATCTGGTCAGGACGTAGCAGTCCTTCCTGAACCTGTTCAGCCAGTTTTTTTACACCCTGGATAATATCCCAACGGCCGCCATAGTTGGCAGCAATGTTGAGGGTGAGTCCATCATTTTGCTGAGTCAGTTCCTCGGCGCGGCGAATGCGTTCCTGAATGCGGTTATTGAAACGGCTGATATCACCAATAATGCGCAGACGCACATTGTGCTTGTGCAGGCTTTTGACTTCGCTGTCGAGCGCCCAGACAAACAATTCCATTAAGGCCGTCACTTCCTGTACCGGTCGGCTCCAGTTTTCACTGCTGAACGCATAGAGCGTGAGCGCTTCCAGCTTGTTGCTGACCGCAAAGCTGACGGCCCGGCGTACTGATTTTACCCCGGCTTTGTGGCCTGAAATACGCAGTTTGCCCTGATTTTTTGCCCAGCGACCATTACCATCCATAATGATGGCCACGTGACGTGGCGTGCAGTACGACCCGTCATCGATTGTATTGTGATTGTTGGACGACATAACGCGTAATAATTCCTTTCATCAGAAATGCTGTGGTTTCTGAATACATTGCGCCTGCGGCAAACGCCGGAAACTTCACCGGATGACATCGAAACAATGTCGGGCCGTAAAACGCGAGCGAGCGACTATACCATTTTCACCCTGAGCGAACAAATAGCGCCACCATCAACCGGCTAAACGAAAGCGCGGCAGCAACGCCGTGGCCCGCACGCGTGCAATACGATCAATCTCCATCACGTCATCCACGCTGCCCGGCTCCTGACACTGCAGGGTTGCCAGCACTTCACTGTTGATGGCCGCGATATCGGTAAAGCGAATCTGATGCTGCAGAAATGCCGCTACCGCGACTTCATTGGCTGCGTTCAGCGTGGTGGTGGCCGCCTGTCCGGTTGCGCATGCATCAATTGCCAGCTTCAGGCAGGGATAGCGTTCGTAGTCCGGCTCAGCAAACGTCAGCGCCTTCATTCGGGTGAAATCAAGCGGCGTTACGCCTGCGGTAATACGTGCCGGCCAGGCCATGCTGTGGGCGATTGGCGTGCGCATATCGGGTGAACCCAGTTGCGCCAGCACGCTACCGTCGCAGTATCGCACCATGGAGTGAATCACCGACTGCGGATGCAGGATGACCTCCATTTGTGCGTCGGTGGCGTTAAACAGCCAGCGGGCTTCAATGTATTCAAGACCTTTATTCATCATGGTGGCCGAATCAACGGAGATTTTACGCCCCATTGACCAGTTCGGATGCGCACAGGCCTGATCTGGCGACATAGCGGCCAGCTCGGCTAATGGCGTGTCACGAAAAGGACCACCCGATCCCGTAAGGAGAATCGACTCGATGCCATTCTCCCGCAGATCAGCGTACCCCAACTGATGCTGTATGGAAGCGGGCAAACTCTGAAAAATGGCGTTGTGCTCGCTGTCAACCGGCAGCAACTGCGCCTGATGCTGGCGCACCGCCTCCATAAACAAACGGCCGCATGTGACAAGCGATTCTTTATTGGCAAGCAGGACGGTTTTGCCGGCGCGAATGGCGGCCAGCGTCGGTTGTAAACCGGAAGCGCCCACAATGGCGGCCATCACCTGATCGACCTCATCCAGCGCGGCCAGTTCGCAGGCGGCCTGAACGCCGGAGAGCACTTCCGTATCTATGTTGAGTGCTTTCAGTCGTTCACGCAGCGCCGCAGCGGAAGCGTCATCGGACATCGCCGCGTAGCGCGGTTTAAATTGCTGACACTGTTCGGCCATCAGCGCCACATTCTGACCTGCCACCAGCGCAGTCACCTGATAGCGCTCAGGATGCGCCGCCACTACCGCCAGCGTGCTGGTGCCAATTGAGCCGGTCGAACCCAGCAGAGTTAATCGCTTCATGGTGCTGTCCCTGTGAAGTCGTGGTGCGCGCCCGCGCGTACGCCGGGCACAATGTAAAACGCCGCCAGAGTCGTACTACGTCTCTGAACGGCGTTTTGTCAGGCAAATGACGGAATCAGAATTCCATCAGTTCCTTCTCTTTCTCGGCCAGCGCCGCATCAACGTGCTTGATGCGAACGTCGGTCATTTTCTGGATCTCGTCCTGCGAGCGACGTTCGTCGTCTTCGCTGATCTCTTTGTCTTTCAGCAGCGCCTTGATCTTGTCGTTCGCGTCACGGCGCACGTTGCGCACGGAAACACGGCCCTGCTCGGCTTCGCCACGCACAACCTTGATCAGATCTTTACGACGCTCTTCGGTCAGCGCAGGCAGTGGAACACGAATGTCGCTACCGGCTGAGCTTGGGTTGAGGCCGAGGTCAGAAGCCATGATAGCTTTCTCGACTGCCGGACCCATTGAGCGATCGAACACGTTGATTTTCAGCGTGCGTGAATCTTCAACGGTGACGCTGGCCAGCTGACGCAGCGGCGTTGGCGTACCGTAATATTCCACAACGATGCCGTCGAGCAGTGAAGGCGAAGCACGACCGGTGCGCACTTTGCTGATGGTGTTTTTGAATGCTTCCACGCATTTGTCCATGCGCGTTTCAGCATCTTTTTTAATATCGTTAATCACGTTGAAACCCTTGGATTCGGTTTGACCTGGCCACTTCCGGACGCAGCGGAACGGAAACGGTATCGATAAACATCGATCATCCTGAATGCTGCGCGACAGCAGTGCAGCGCGCCAACAGAATATACCTTATTTTATCCTGCGTCGGGTATTAATGCGTAATCAGGGTGCCTTCTTTTTCACCCATCACCACGCGACGCAGCGCGCCAGGCTTGTTCATATTGAAGACGCGGATCGGCAGTTGATGGTCGCGCGCCAGCGTAAAGGCGGCCAGATCCATCACTTTCAGCTCTTTTTCCAGCACTTCACCGTAGGTCAGCTGTTCGTACAGCGTGGCATCCGGATTTTTCACCGGGTCGGCTGAGTAGACGCCGTCGACCTTGGTGGCTTTCAGTACCACGTCCGCTTCGATTTCGATGCCGCGCAGGCAGGCCGCTGAGTCGGTGGTAAAGAACGGGTTGCCGGTACCGGCAGAGAAGATCACCACGCGGTTATTGCGCAGCAGGCTGATGGCTTCTGCCCAGCTGTAGTTATCACACACGCCGTTCAGCGGAATCGCCGACATCAGGCGCGCGTTGACGTACGCACGATGCAGTGCGTCACGCATTGCCAGGCCGTTCATCACGGTCGCCAGCATCCCCATGTGGTCGCCGACCACGCGGTTCATACCTGCCTGCGCCAGACCCGCGCCACGGAACAGGTTACCGCCACCAATTACCACACCCACCTGAATGCCTAGCTCAACCAGCTCTTTCACCTCTTGCGCCATACGGTCAAGCACGCTCGCGTCGATACCAAAACCTTCGGCACCCTGCAGTGCTTCGCCGCTCAGTTTCAGTAAGATACGTTGATATACAGGTTTTGCGTTGGTCGCCATGGTCAATTCTTCCTGGAAGATAAGATGAATGAGAAGTTAAATCTGATCGATCATCCGCTTAGCGCGTGAGAAAAGCTATTGGGATGAGACTGAAAATTGCTGCGCCAAAACGCAGACAAAAAAGAACCGCCTCTCGGCGGTTCCTGCAAACCATTAAGACTGTTTGGACATGGCAGCAACTTCGGCTGCAAAGTCAGATTCGACTTTCTCAATGCCTTCGCCCACTTCGAAGCGGATGAAGTTGATCACGTCAGCGCCCTGCTCTTTCAGCGCCTGGCCAACAGTTTTGCTTGGGTCGATAACGAAAGCCTGACCGGTCAGAGAGACTTCGCCGGTGAATTTCTTCATGCGGCCTTCAACCATCTTCTCTGCGATCTCTTTTGGCTTGCCAGACTGCATCGCGATGTCCAGCTGAACCTGGTACTCTTTCTCAACCACGTCAGCAGAAACGTCTTCTGGTTTAACGAATTCAGGCTTGCTCGCTGCAACGTGCATCGCGATCTGTTTGATCAGATCTTCGTTAGCGCCTTTCGCTGAAACCAGAACGCCGATGCGCGCGCCGTGCAGGTAGCTACCCAGCTCTGCGCCTTCGAGGACAGCAACACGACGGATGTTGATGTTCTCACCGATTTTCGCAACCAGTGCCACGCGCTCTTCTTCGAACTGCGCTTTCAGAACTTCCACATCAGTCACTTTACCGGCAGCAGCAGCGTCCAGCACTTTGTCAGCAAAGGCCTGGAAACCGGCATCTTTTGCCACGAAGTCAGTCTGGCAGTTCACTTCCAGAATCACGCCATAGTCGCCAGCGATTTTGGTTTTGATCACGCCGTCAGCAGCCACGTTGCCTGCTTTCTTAGCAGCTTTGATCGCACCAGACTTACGCATGTTCTCGATCGCCAGCTCAATGTCGCCGTTCGCTTCGGTCAGCGCTTTTTTGCAGTCCATCATGCCTGCGCCAGTACGCTCGCGCAGTTCTTTTACCAGTGCAGCGGTAATTTCAGCCATTCCAGAATCCTCGATTCGTCTCGCAGTGCTTTCACACTGTCAGAAACTTGTTGCGGAAAATTTACTTGCCCCGCCAGCCCGAACAGGGTGCGTGACTAAGTGAGATAAATAAAGGGGCCTTCACGGCCCCTTAACAGATCACATCTGATGTCTAAGGGCTCTCAGAAAGAGCGAACCTTATTAAGCTTCAGCAGCTTCTTCAGCCTGCTCAGCCAGGTCCTGTGAACGGCCTTCGCGCACGGTAGTGGCAACGGCAGTCAGGTACAGGCTTACAGCACGGATCGCATCGTCGTTACCTGGGATAACGAAATCAACGCCGTCTGGATCAGAGTTAGTATCAACGATAGCAAATACCGGGATACCCAGGTTGTTTGCTTCTTTGATTGCGATGTGTTCGTGGTCAGCGTCAACAACGAACAGTGCATCCGGCAGACCGCCCATATCTTTGATACCGCCCAGGCTGTTTTCCAGCTTGGCCAGCTCACGAGCACGCATCAGTGCTTCTTTCTTGGTCAGTTTGTCGAAAGTACCGTCCTGAGACTGAGTTTCCAGATCTTTCAGGCGTTTGATTGACTGACGAACGGTTTTCCAGTTGGTCAGCATACCACCCAGCCAGCGGTGGTTAACGAAGAACTGGTCGCAGCTCAGTGCAGACTCTTTTACCGCTTCGGCAGCAGCGCGCTTGGTACCAACAAACAGGATCTTACCTTTACGGGAAGAGATCTTGTTCAGCTCAGCCAGGGCTTCGTTGAACATTGGTACGGTTTTCTCAAGGTTGATGATGTGAACTTTGTTACGCGCACCGAAAATGAATGGCTTCATTTTTGGGTTCCAGTAACGGGTCTGGTGACCGAAGTGAACACCAGCCTTGAGCATGTCGCGCATGGAAACAGTTGCCATGATTACCTCTAAAAGTTTGTTTGGGGTTGGGCCTCCATGTATCCCATACAACCGACCTCTTACGAGGCACCCCGGCGTACGTGTCGATACATGTGTGTTTTAGTACACATAATGAGATTTATGCGTTTCCTGCCCTCTCATACGAGGTGACAGAGAATCGTCGGCGCGCTTTATACCACAATGCGCAGGAATACGCCAACAGTTGTTAGCATGAGCGGCAGGCTGTAATCCCGATTTGGCAGCCCATTTGCTGACTGCTAACATGACTGCCACAGAACTCATTATTGTCGAAAATTGCGGCGATTGCGGATTATTTAATGGCCATTTCAATCAAAACCCCAGAAGAAATCGAAAAAATGCGCGTGGCGGGCCGTCTGGCTGCAGAAGTGCTGGAGATGATCGCTCCACACGTCGTGCCGGGCGTCACCACCGGCGAGCTTGACCGTCTGTGCCACCAGCACATCACCGAAAAGCAGCAGGCCATTTCAGCCTGTCTCGGCTACCACGGCTTCCCAAAATCGGTGTGTATTTCGGTCAACGAAGTGGTATGTCACGGTATTCCCAGCGACGATCGCGTGCTGAAAGACGGGGATATCGTTAACGTCGACGTCACGGTGATCAAAGATGAATACCATGGTGATACGTCAAAGATGTTCATCGTCGGCAAACCGACGATTCAGGGTGAGCGCCTGTGCCGGGTTACGCAGGAGAGCCTGTACATTGCGCTGCGTCTGGTGAAGCCGGGCATTCGCCTGCGTGAACTGGGCCGGGCGATTCAGAAATACGTGGAAGCACAGGATTTTTCCGTGGTTCGCGAGTATTGCGGACACGGCATCGGTAAAGGCTTCCATGAAGAGCCGCAGGTGCTGCATTACGATGCCGACGACAGCGGCGTGGTGCTGCAGGCTGGCATGACGTTTACCGTCGAACCGATGGTTAACGCCGGTGATTATCGCATCCGCACCATGAAAGATGGCTGGACGGTGAAAACCAAAGATCGCAGCTTGTCCGCACAGTACGAGCATACTATTGTGGTGACGGAAAACGGCTGTGAGATCCTGACGCTGCGCGCCGACGACACTATTCCAGCGGTGCTGGAAAACAACGCGTAACGCTCGTCATCAGGATAACAGGCCGGCTCAAAACGAACGCCTGTCAGTTTAGGTTCACCATCCCTGCACCTCCCGTAGCGGCGCCATCAGTTGCGCGTTAACCCGCGCCGCTACTGCGGTGATGTCACGGACGGTGGCTAACTGAACGGCATCACGGCGTTAAGCCCGCTTTTTATGGCGCAGAAGAGGCATGTTGATGAGTGGTAGCGTGACCGAAGCAGTACACAAAGGCCTGACCGATTCCCCCGCCAGCTGGCCAGACGACGCGCTGACGCGCGACAAACTCAAACAGTATCTTGAACAGTTCCAGCAGCATCTGGGCAGCGCTTTTGACGCAGGCAGCGATATCGAATCGCTGATTGATGCGCGCACGCTGTTTATCGATCGCCTGCTGCGCCGGCTGTGGCGGCTGTTTGGCTTTGACCAGATGAAAGAGATCGCGCTGGTGGCGGTGGGCGGCTATGGCCGCGGCGAGCTGCATCCGCTGTCGGACATCGACGTGCTGATCCTGAGCCGTCAGCCACTGGACGAAGCTGCCGCGCAGCGCACGTCAGAACTGCTGACGCTGATGTGGGATCTCAAGCTGGAGGTCGGCCACAGCGTACGCACGCTGGAAGAGTGTCTGCTGGAGGGCTTGTCGGATCTCACCGTCGCCACCAACCTGATTGAGTCGCGCATGCTGACCGGCGACGTGGCGCTGTTTCTCGAACTGCAAAAGAATATCTTCAGCGACGGTTTCTGGCCGTCGTCACGCTTCTTCGCCGCCAAAATTGAGGAGCAGCTGGAACGCCATCAGCGCTATCACGGCACCAGCTACAACCTCGAACCGGATATCAAAAGCAGCCCGGGCGGGCTGCGCGACATTCATACTCTGCAGTGGGTCGCGCGCCGCCACTTTGGCGCCACCACCATGGATGAGATGGTCGGCTTTGGCTTTCTCACTGAAGCCGAACGCAATGAAATCAATGAGTGCCAGGAATTTCTCTGGCGCATCCGTTTCGCGCTGCACCTGACGCTGCCGCGCTACGATAACCGCCTACTGTTCGATCGCCAGCTCAACGTGGCACAGCGCCTCAACTATGGCGGCGAAGGCAATGAGCCGGTTGAGCGCATGATGAAAGATTTCTATCGCGTCACGCGCCGTATCGGCGAGCTGAACCAGATGCTGCTGCAGCTGTTTGACGAAGCCATTCTGGCGCTGTCGACCACCGAGAAGCCGCGCAGCATCGATGAGGATTTTCAGCTGCGCGGTAATCTGATCGACCTGCGCGATCCCACGCTGTTTGAGCGCGAGCCGCAGGCGATTCTGCGCATGTTTTACGTGATGGTGCGTAACGAAACCATCACCGGCATCTATTCCACCACGCTGCGCCAGCTGCGCTACGCCCGCCGTCATCTGCAACAGCCGCTGTGTCAGATCCCCGAAGCGCGCCGCACCTTTATGGCGATTCTGCGCCATCCAGGCGCGGTAAAGCGCGCGCTGCTGCCAATGCATCGCCACAGCGTACTGTGGGCGTATACGCCGCTGTGGGGCAACATTGTCGGCCAGATGCAGTTCGACCTGTTCCACGCCTACACCGTGGATGAGCACACCATCCGCGTGTTGCAGAAGCTGGAAAGTTTTGCCGACGAAGCCACGCGCCCGATGCACCCGCTGTGCGTCGAGCTGTGGCCGCGCCTGCCGCAGCCGGAGCTGCTGCTGATGGCCGCGCTGCTGCACGATATCGCCAAAGGGCGCGGTGGCGACCACTCGATTCTTGGCGCGCAGGACGCGCTGGACTTTGCTGAGCTGCACGGCTTCAATTCGCGCGAAATGCAGCTGGTGGCGTGGCTGGTGCGTCATCACCTGCTGATGTCGGTGACTGCTCAGCGTCGCGACATTCAGGATCCTACAGTGATTCAGCAGTTTGCTGAAGTGATGCAAAATGAAAACCGGCTGCGCTATCTGGCCTGCCTGACGGTTGCCGACATCTGTGCCACCAATGAAAGCCTGTGGAACAGCTGGAAACAGAGCCTGCTACGTGAGTTGTTCTTCGCCACCGAAAAACAGCTGCGCCGCGGTATGGAGAACAGCCCGGATCTGCGCGAGCGCGTGCGTCATCACCGGCTGCAGGCGCTGGCGCTGCTGCGCATGGAAAATCTCAATGAAGAGCGCCTGCACCATATCTGGAGCCGCTGCCGCGCCGACTACTTCCTGCGCCATACGCCCAACCAGCTGGCGTGGCACGCGCGGCATCTGATCAACCATGACCTCAGCAAACCGCTGGTGCTGGTAAGCCCGCAAGCCACGCGCGGCGGCACCGAGATCTTCATCTGGAGCCCGGATCGCCCTTACCTGTTTGCCGCCGTAGCCGGAGAGCTCGACCGCCGTAATCTGAGCGTGCACGATGCGCAGATCTTTACCAGCCGCGACGGCATGGCCATGGACACCTTTATTGTGCTGGAGCCGGACGGCAGTCCGCTGGCAGCGGATCGCCATCCGCTGATTATTCAGGCGCTGGAGCAGGCGATCACCCAAACGCAGTGGGTGCCACCGCGTACGCGCCGGCCGTCGTCACGTCTGAAACACTTCAGCGTCGATACCGAAGTCAACTTTTTGCCCACCCATACCGACCGCCGCAGCTATCTGGAGCTGGTGGCGCTGGACCAGCCGGGTTTGCTGGCGCGCGTCGGCGAAGTGTTTGCTGACCTCGGCGTTTCGCTGCACGGCGCCCGCATCAGCACCATCGGCGAACGGGTGGAGGATTTGTTCATCCTTGCCAACAGCGAACGACGTGCGCTGGATGGAGAAATGCGCTCCGTGCTGCAACAACGGTTGACAGAGGTACTTAATCCAAACGATAAAATGTGACCCGGCTTCCATTCTTCACGTTGCCGATGCATTGGCCTGGTGACCCGGCCCATCCGTGGATCTCGCTCCGATAGGCGCGCCACCGTTCTGCAGCATGAAGGATGTTTGCCCGATAATTTTACTCTGCACGCCAGCTGGCGTGCATCCGCAATGACAGACTCAGGAATTAAATATGCAACAGTTACAGAGCGTTATCGAATCTGCCTTTGAACGCCGCGCCGACATTACGCCGACCAGCGTAGACAGCGCCACCCGTGAAGCGATCAACCAGGTGATTGGCCTGCTGGACAGCGGTGAACTGCGCGTGTCAGAAAAGATCAACGGCGAATGGGTAACGCATCAGTGGCTGAAAAAAGCGGTACTGCTGTCGTTCCGTATCAACGACAACCAGGTGATCGACGGGGCAGAAACCCGCTTCTACGACAAAGTGCCGATGAAATTTGCCGGCTGGGATGAAGCGCGCTTTAAAAGCGCCGGCTTCCGCGTCGTGCCACCGGCCGCAGTGCGTCAGGGTGCATTCATCGCGCGCAACACCGTGCTGATGCCGTCCTATGTCAACATCGGCGCGTATGTCGATGAAGGCACCATGGTAGACACCTGGGCCACCGTCGGCTCCTGTGCGCAGATTGGTAAAAACGTGCACCTGTCCGGCGGCGTCGGCATCGGCGGCGTACTGGAACCACTGCAGGCTAATCCAACCATCATCGAAGATAACTGCTTTATCGGTGCCCGTTCCGAGATCGTTGAAGGCGTGATCGTCGAAGAAGGCTCAGTGATCTCTATGGGCGTTTACATCGGCCAGAGCACCAAAATTTATGACCGTGAGACCGGTGAAGTGCACTACGGTCGCGTACCGGCAGGTTCGGTGGTGGTTTCCGGTAATCTGCCGTCTAAAGATGGCAGCTACAGCCTGTACTGTGCGGTGATCGTGAAGAAAGTCGACGCGAAAACGCTGGCAAAAACCGGCATCAACGAACTGCTGCGTACCATCGATTAAGTTTTTTCTTCCCGCCTATTTTTATGCCCACGGGCCTGTATTCAGGCCCGTCATTTTTTCTTTACACTCCTGCCGCTATTACCTGTTTCGCGCCGCGAATTAACAGGTGCGTTTGTTTTTCAAACAGGTCATAATCCGCGCCAGTTAACTCCGGTCGCGCACTGTTCATCCCGGTTTTTGTGTCTACAGTTGATTAAGTATGCCGTAAGCGTTCGGTTCGTTGCGCTTATTACGCAGCCGAATGATGATGATAATCCTGCGCGCTCACTCACTCTCAGATGGAATATAAACGCTATGTACGACAACCTGAAAAGCTTAGGTATCAGCAATCCTGAAGACATTGACCGCTACAGCCTGCGTCAGGAAGCCAACAACGACATCCTGAAAATCTACTTCCGCAAAGACAAGGGCGAGTTCTTCGCCAAAAGCGTGAAGTTTAAATACCCGCGTCAGCGCAAAACCGTGGTGGCCGATCACACCACCCAGGGTTATAAAGAGATTCAGGAAATCAGCCCTAACCTGCGTTACGTGATCGACGAACTGGATCAGATCTGCCAGCGCGATCAGGTAGAGGTGGATCTGAAGCGCAAAATCCTCGCCGATCTGCGCCATCTGGAGAACGTGGTGTCGAACAAAATCGCGGAAATCGAATCCGATCTCGATCAGCTGACCCGCAACGGTCGCTAATTCCCGCCGCTTCTCAGGCCAGCCGCTGCTGGCCTTTTTTATGCCTGCTCATCAAGCTGCAGCGCCACATACAGCAGCAGCCGATCGTCAAAGTTCGCCAGGTTAAGGCCGGTCAGTTCCGAGATGCGGTTCAGGCGGTACTCCAGCGTATTGCGATGAATAAACAGCGCGCGCGCCGTGGCGCTCGGCTGCACGTTATGGCTGAACCACGCAACCAGCGTGCGCCGCAGCAAACCGTTATTGTCCATGCTCTTCAGCTTTGCCAGCGGACGTGCCAGCTCGCTGGCCTGCCAGCCGCCGCGCAGGCTATCCAGCAGCACTGGCAGCACCAGATCCTGATAGAAGAAGCTCCGCTGCTGCGGCATGCGCTGTTTGCCCACCATCATGGTGGTGCGGGCGGTGCGGTAAGAGCGCGCAATGCTGCCGGGCCCGGTAAAGAAATTGCCGAGCGCGATACGCATCCGCACCTGACCGCTCTCTTTCATGCGCTGCAGCAGTTGATCGACGCGGCGGCGATGATCGTCCTGATCGTAACGGCCATGAGCATTCAGCGCTGGCTTCAGCACCACCATTTCGGTGAGCGAAACAATGGCGATCAGGTTGTCACGATCGGGCGTGGTCAGCAGCGTCTGTAATTGCTGCAGCTCCGACATCGCGCTGTCGACTCCCAGCTGTCCGCTGTCCACTTCCACCACCGCCACCACGCGCGGCTGATTGAGATCGATGCCCAGTCGCTGCGCCCATTCGTTCAGCGCTGGCGACAGCGTATCGCTGCGGATCAGGTTCAGCACCAGCTCCTCACGCAGGCGGCTGTCCTGCGCCAGCATATGCAGCAGGCGCGCCTGTTCCAGCATCATCTCTGCCGTCATGCACACCAGCTCGCCGTAGTGGCGTAACGTGCTGGGCTGGCCGGTGAGGCCAATCACGCCGACGATGTCGCCATCAATACGCAGCGGCAAATTGATGCCCGGCCGCACGCCGTGCAGGTGTTTAGCTACCGCTTCGTCAATATCAACCACCCTGCCCTGTGACAGCACCAGCAGCGCGCCCTCGTGCAATTCGCCAATACGCTCGCGATCGCCACTGCCAATAATGCGGCCGCGCGCATCCATCACATTGACATTGCTATCGATAATTTTCATGGTGCGGGCAACGATATCCTGAGCCAGTCGCGCATCAAGATGATAGGTGGCCATCAAACACTCCGGAATTCGGGACGAACCGACAGAATACGCATCCCGATTGCCCCTGGCATTGTGCAACTGCACATAGCCGCAGGGCGATTACCGGAATTGCGGCAGCGGTCACACTGGGAAGGCACAGATGACTGGGGCGCAGCAGCATACAGGCAATAAAAAAGGCGAGCCGAAGCTCGCCTGAGAGACCAATAAAAGGATTACTGCATCAGCAGATAGAGGCTGCTGTCGCCGCGCTTGACGTTGAGCGCCAGCACCGACGGTTTGGTGTCGAGGATTTTACGCAGCTCGCCAAGGTTGCTTACCGCCTGCTGGTTCACACCGAGGATCACATCGCCTTTCTTCAGGCCGATACGTGCCGCAGCGCTGCCGGCTTTCACGCTGTCAACGCGCACGCCCTTCTGGCCGTTGCTGTCGACGTTGCTGAGATCGGCGCCTTCAATGCCGGTGTAAATCGTCGCGGACTGCACTTTATCCTGTGAGCTCTGCTGCAGCTCAACCGTCACGTTAACCGGTTTGCCGTCGCGCAGCAGGCCCAGCTGCAGTTTGGTGCCGACCGGCAGCGAGCCGACTTCCGCACGCAGCGCCGCAAAGCTGGTCAGCGCTTTACCGTTCATAGAGACCACCACATCGCCCGCTTTCACACCGGCTTTCGCCGCCGCTGAGTTTGGCAGCACCTGGCTGACAAACGCGCCGCGCTGCGCATCCACTTTCATCGCTTTAGCCAGCTCGGAGTTAAGTTCGGTGCCCATAATGCCCAGCTCGCCGCGTTTCACCTGGCCATACTCCACCATCTGCGCAGTCAGGTTTTTCACCATGGAACTCGGGATGGCAAAGCCGATACCGATGTTGCCGCCGTCCGGTGCGAGGATCGCGGTGTTAATACCGATCAGCTCCCCGTTCAGGTTAACCAGCGCACCGCCGGAGTTGCCGCGGTTGATGGCGGCATCAGTCTGGATAAAGTTTTCGTAATTTTCGACGTTAAGGCCGCTGCGCCCCAGCGCCGAGACGATGCCGGACGTGACCGTTTCGCCCAGGCCGTACGGGTTACCGATGGCCACGGTGTAATCACCGACGCGCAGATTGTCGGAGTCTGCGATCTTAATTGCCGTCAGGTTTTTCGCATCCTGCAGCTGGATCAGCGCGATGTCAGACTGCGGATCTTTGCCGATGACCTTAGCATCGTAGCGACGGCCATCGCTCAGCTGTACCTGAATTTTGGTGGCGTTATCCACCACGTGGTTGTTGGTCACCACATAGCCTTTGTCGGCGTTGATGATTACCCCAGAACCGAGCGCGCGGAACTGCTGCTTCTGCGCGTTGGCGCCATCGTCGCTACCGTCACCGCCGCCGCCCTGGCACATGGGTGAACCCTGGAACGGCGATCCGTCCTGACAGAACGGGGAATTATCGCCAAAGAATTGCTGGAACTGCTGCGGCATGCGCGGGGTTTTCACCGTGGTGCTGCCTTCCACGCTGATACTGACCACGGAAGGCATCACTTTTTCCAGCATGGGTGCCAGGCTGGGCAGTTGCTGACTGGAGGAAGACGCTGTCTCCGCCGCGAAAACACTGACAGGGCTTAACGCCATGCCCAGACTAAGCGCCAGCGCACTTAACATTAATGTGCTTTTTTTCATTCGTCTGTGTCTCTCTGAAATTAACGTGCAGACCATTGCTGTGGTCGTGATGATGAGATTAAGTTTTTAGCGCGAAGTTCCTGATAAAGTATTGGGCAAAGGTAAAAATTTATTCTTCGTCTTTACAAAACTGCGCTTATTCCACCGCCATCAACCGACGATACTCATCCCAGGCGTAATTGTCCGTCATCCCGCTGATATAGTCCTGAATCAGCCGCGAGCGGTAATAACGTTCCCATAACAATCGCTGATATTTATGCTGCACCACCAGGTTACGCATCTGTTGCTGATAAGCTTTGCGATGTTTACCGGAAAGTTTATGAAACAGTCGGGTTTCGATCGGATGTTTCGCGAGAAAATCCTCATTCATTAACGTGGTAAACTGTTCATAATCGAGCTGCATCAGCGACTGATAAATTTCCAGTAATCCTTTAATGACCCGATACCCCTGTAATTCCAGCTGCTCAACTTCAGGGTGATTAAACACCTGCTGGCGCGCCACGGTTTTAAATAATTTTAACAGGCGCCCTTCATCACCGTCGTCTTCCAGCAGCGCATGGTTAAAGTTGCCGGCAAAAATGGCAGGTAAATTATCAACAAAGCGGCGCACCGCATGGCTGACCAGCACGCTCTGGACGTTAACCCGCAGCGACATGAAAAATTGATCGCTAATACTGCGACGCTTTTTCTGATTAGCCTCTTTCCACGCTTCATTAATGGTGCGGCTGAACGCGTCGCCGGGTTTCACCGGGCCCCAGGCGTTGAGCAAAGAATGATAGAGCGTATCGACGGTGAAGATGTCTTTTTCTACGGCGTCATCGAGGTCGGCAATACAATAGGAGATATCGTCAGCCGCTTCCATTATCCAGGTCAGCGGATAACGGTGGTGCTCAGGTATATCCGTTGCCGCGCGGAGATCGGCCACATATTCACGTTCGGATAAATAGAAACCCGGCTTTTTCATTAACACGCTGAACTCCGCCGGCTTATCGCCCTGCCACCACGCCGGCGCGGTGTATTTTAAAATACACGCGACCTGCGCATAGCTAAGATTTAGCTGCAGCAGGGTATGCACCAGCCGAATGGCCTGCGCATTCCCTTCGAAATGGCATAAATCCTGACGAATCATTGCATTTAACCGGTCGAAATCGGCACGCTGCGCGTCATCCGCCACGCCCGCCACCAGCGGGTCCACCAGTTCGGCCGGCAGGTTGTCATCAAACCAGTCATTGATCGCCGCTTCACCAAAATGGCCAAACGGCGGGTTGCCGACGTCGTGCAGCAGGCAGGCCATCTCCACCAGGCTCTCGACCGCGCCCTCAAAGCCATCGAGGCCGTAAGTTGCCAGCCCGCCGCCCTGAGTTTTCAGCGTATGCAGAATCTCTTTGGTGATGTAACGCCCGGTTTGCTGCACCTCAAGCGAATGGGTCAGGCGCGAGCGCACGGCCGCATTCCGCTCCAGCGGAAACACCTGGGTTTTTTGTTGCAGACGGCGAATCGCGGCAGAATTAATAATGCGTCCACGATCGCTTTCAAAGTGGCGGGTAATAAAGTATTCGCCTTCGGGATCTTTGCGGCTGGTATAAGGGCGGGTGAAACTGATCTTCTTCCTGAAATTGATCGTCGCCATTGTTACCCCTTATTTTTTCCTGAATTGATCCCCATTGAGCCATGTTAGACTATGCCTCACTTTAGCCTTATACATCCATAACTACAGCGAGATTCTTTATGAAAGCAGGCATTATTGGCGCGATGGAGCAGGAAGTCACACTGCTGCGTGACAAAATTGAAAACCGTCAGACGCTGACGCTGGCCGGCTGCGAAATTTACACCGGTACGCTCAACGGCGTTGAGGTGGCTCTGCTGAAATCGGGCATCGGCAAAACCGCGGCGGCGCTCGGTACCACG
This sequence comes from Pantoea sp. Morm, assembly GCF_016643525.1. Lineage (NCBI taxonomy): Bacteria > Pseudomonadati > Pseudomonadota > Gammaproteobacteria > Enterobacterales > Erwiniaceae > Pantoea > Pantoea sp. Morm. The sequence goes on from NZ_VOQX01000027.1 coordinate 21,389, forward strand.
CTGCTGCTGGAGCTGTGCAAACCGGATCTGGTGATCAACACCGGTTCCGCAGGCGGTCTGGCGCCAACCCTGCAGGTGGGCGATATCGTGGTGTCCGATGAAGTGCGTTATCACGATGCCGATGTCACCGCTTTTGGCTATGAGCCTGGTCAGATGGCGGGCTGCCCGGCGGCGTTTGTCGCAGACAGCGCGCTGATTGCCGCCGCAGAGCAGGTGATCAAACAGCTGGATCTCAACGCGGTGCGCGGTCTGGTGGTCAGTGGTGACGCCTTTATCAATGGCGCCGCGCCGCTGGAGCGTATCCGCAGCACCTTCCCGCAGGCGATTGCGGTAGAGATGGAAGCCACGGCGATTGGTCACGTTTGCCATCAGTTTAAGGTGCCGTTCGTGGTGGTACGCGCTATTTCTGACGTGGCCGATAAAGCGTCGCATCTGAGTTTCGAAGAGTTCCTCAGCGTGGCGGCTAAACAGTCGTCGCTGATGGTGGAAAACCTGCTGGCTCAGCTGGCGCGTGGCTAAATATCTGCTGCTCGGGCTGTGGCTGCTGTGCCACAGCCTGCTGGCCGCACCGCGCGTCATTACCCTGTCGCCGCATCTCACTGAACTGGCATTTGCCGCCGGCATCACGCCAGTGGCGGTGAGCGCCTGGTCAGACTATCCCGCCGCCGCTCGCCAGCTGGAGCAGGTGGCGAACTGGCAGGGCATTCGCGTTGAACGCATTGTGCAGCTCAGACCGGATGTGGTGCTGGCCTGGCGCGGCGGCAATCCACTGCGGCAGGTTGAGCAGCTGCAGCGTCTGGGCATCCATGTGGAATGGATCGATCCGCAATCACTCGACCAGATGATTGATGCGCTGGCGGCGCTGCAGCGCTGGAGCCCACAGCCCCAGCGGGCCACCGCGGCCGCACAGGCGTTACACCAGCAGCTGCAGACGCTGCGTCAGCGCTATCAGCAGCAAACGCCGGTGCCGCTGTTTCTGCAGTTAGGCCAGCAGCCGCTGTTTACCGCCGCGCGCAGCACGCTGCAGAATGAGGTCATTACCCTGTGCGGCGGTCGCAATATCTTTGCTGACAGCAGCGTAAGCTGGCCTCAGGTGAGCCGGGAGCAGGTGCTGACGCGGCACCCGCAGGCGATTGTCACTGGCGGTGATGCCAGCCGCGCCGCCAGCGTCGCGCGCTTCTGGCAGCCGCAGCTTAACGTGCCGGTGATTGCGCTTAACGATGACTGGCTGAGCCGGCCGGGTCCGCGCCTGCTGCTGGCGGCAAAACAATTGTGCGAAGCTTTACATCCGACGAAAAATAAAGCATTACCAGACTAAAGATTCGACGATTCATGTCGAAAATCAAATGACAAGGCACAGCGGCCACGTATGCTCTGTGCCCTTTTAGCGCGTAGCGCACTTTTGACATCACCAGGATTTCACCATGACCAGAGCGCTGCTGCTGGCCATAGGGCTGATCGTGGCTGCACCGATCGGTGCGGCAACCACCACGGGCTCTATCGCCGTCTCGCTGACGATCTTCTCCCGCTGCGATATCTCACGCCCGAGTGAGCAGACGCTGCCGTCTGTTGACTGCGGCCGGCATTTCAGCGCGCAGCCGCGCGTGACACAAAGCGTATTGAACCGCGATGCGATGCGCCGTGAAACGGCTCGCTTAGTGACGATTGAGTGGTAGATCATGGCTGCCAGAACGGCAGCCAGCCCAGCATCAGATGCTGAAAGAGGAGCCGCAGCCGCAGGTGGTTTTGGCGTTGGGATTGGTCACGATAAAGCGGGAACCTTCCAGACCTTCGGTGTAGTCAACCGATCCACCCACCAGATACTGCAGGCTCATCGGGTCAACCACCAGCGCCACACCCTGCTTCTCGATGGTCATGTCGCCGTCATTCATTTGATCGTCAAAAGTAAAACCATACTGGAAGCCACTGCAGCCCCCGCCGGTGATATATACGCGCAGTTTCAGCGCCGGATTCTCTTCATCCGCTATCAGGTTTTTTACTTTTTTCGCTGCTGCATCGGTGAACTGCAGAGGCAGCGCGGCTACGTCGTCACTCATCTTTTACTCCGGGTAAACGTCCAGGTCATAAAACGACCTCAATTTCGCTATTATCTGCCAGCCGTCCAGTGCAATCAAGTAGCGCCCTTGACACTGTGTGCCGCCAGTTATGGCATAAAGTATAGCAATGTCGCAGGCGCAAGCGGCCGCGCGCCTTTCTTCACCGGCCGCTCTTCCGTAGAATGGCGCCAGATTTTTTCCAGAACAGCAGGAGCCGAACCATGAGTAAGTCAGAAAACCTGTATGCCGAAGCACAACGCCTGATCCCGGGCGGCGTGAACTCTCCGGTGCGTGCCTTTACCGGCGTGGGCGGCGTGCCGCTGTTCATCGAACGCGCCGACGGTGCCTATCTGTATGATGCCGATGGCAAAGCCTATATCGATTACGTCGGCTCCTGGGGACCGATGGTGCTGGGCCACAATAACGCCACCATTCGCAATGCGGTGATCGAAGCCGCCGCGCGCGGCCTGAGTTTTGGCGCGCCGACCGAGATGGAAGTGAAGATGGCCGAGCTGGTGTGCGAGCTGGTGCCGAGCATGGACATGGTGCGTATGGTTAACTCCGGCACCGAAGCCACCATGAGCGCCATCCGCCTGGCGCGCGGTTTCACCCAGCGTGACAAGATCATCAAATTTGAAGGCTGCTACCACGGCCACGCTGACTGCCTGCTGGTGAAAGCCGGTTCCGGTGCGCTGACGCTCGGCCAGCCCAACTCGCCGGGCGTGCCGGCGGATTTCGCCCGTCACACCCTGACCTGCACCTATAACGATCTCGACTCGGTGCGCGCGGCGTTTGAGCAGTATCCGCAAGAGATCGCCTGTATTATCGTCGAACCGGTGGCGGGCAACATGAACTGCATCCCGCCGCAGCCGGAATTCCTGCCGGGCCTGCGTGCGCTGTGCGATGAGTTTGGCGCGCTGCTGATTATCGATGAAGTGATGACCGGCTTCCGCGTGGCGCTGGGCGGTGCCCAGGCGTATTACGACGTTACGCCAGACCTGACCTGTCTTGGCAAGATCATCGGCGGCGGTATGCCGGTTGGTGCCTTTGGCGGTCGCCGCGAAGTGATGGCCGCGCTGGCTCCCACCGGCCCGGTGTATCAGGCGGGTACGCTGTCCGGCAACCCGATTGCCATGGCCGCCGGTTTTGCCTGCCTGTCGCAGATTGCGCAGCCTGGCACCCATGCGACCTTAACCGCGCTCACCGACCAGCTGTGTGCTGGTCTGCTGGCGGCGGCAGAGGCGGAAAATATCCCGCTGGTGGTGAACCACGTCGGTGGCATGTTCGGTATTTTCTTCACCGACGCCGACAGCGTGACCTGCTACGCCGACGTGACAAAGTGCGATGTGGAGCGCTTTAAGCGTTTCTTCCATCTGATGCTGCAGGAAGGTGTTTACCTCGCGCCATCGGCCTATGAGGCCGGCTTTATGTCCCTGGCGCACAGCCAGGAAGATATTCAGCGCACCGTCGATGCCGCCCGCCGCTGCTTCGCGCAGCTGTAAACCTGCCGGGGCGCCATTCATAGCGCCCCGCTTCACTAAGCGCGCCTTAGCAGCCAGATAAAATACGGCGCGCCGAAGAAGGTCGCCATCAGGCCCGCCGGGATTTGATCCGGGAACGCCAGCATGCGGCCGCACCAGTCGGCGAACACCAGCAGGCACCCGCCGAGCAGGCCAGCCATCAGCAATTGCGGCAGCGCGCGACGGAAGCCGAGCATGCGCACAATATGTGGTGCCATCAGGCCAATAAAACTCAGCGGACCGATAGTGAGCGTCGCGGTGGCGGTCAGCGCAGCCGCCAGCAACAGCAGGCTGAAGCGCGATCGGTTCAGCGCCATGCCGGCTGAGCGCGCCGTGGCACTGCCGAGCGGCAGCAGCGTCAGCCAGCGGCTGGCCAGCGGTGCCAGCGCCACCAGTATCATGCCCACAACAGCACTCTGCAGCGCCTGCGTCATTGAGATGTTGTACGTCGAACCGGAAATCCAGCTCAGCAGCCCGGCCATGCGCGGATCGCCGCTCGCCAGCAACACCATCAGTAACGTGACGAACGCACTGTTCAGCGCCATTCCGGCCAGCAGCATGCGTTCCGGTGCAAAACCGCCGCGGCTGGCCACCAGCATAATCACCAGCAGCGTCAGCGCGGCGCCCAGCACGCCGGCAGGCAGCAGCCAGGCGACCGCGTTGCCGGGCACAAAGAACAGCATAACCACCACCCCGCAGGCCGCTCCGGAGCTGATGCCCAGCACTTCCGGACTGGCCATTGGATTACCGGTCAGGCGCTGAATCAGCACCCCGGCGACGCCCAGCATCGTGCCGACCACCAACGCCGCCAGCACGCGCGGCACGCGCCACGGCAGCAGCTGTTGCAGCATATCGCCGCTGACCCACGTCCAGCCGTGTGCGTCGCGTCCAAACGCAATGCCTGCCAGACTGCACAGCGCCAGAATCATCACGCCCGCCAGGCACCAGCGCAGCACGGCCTGCCGCTCCTGCGGCACTGTGTCGCCGGCATTCATCGCCGGCGGCAGCGAGCCCGTGCGCAGACGCGGCAGCAGCCACAGCAGAATCGGCACGCCAATCAGCGCGGTAGCCGTTCCGGTTGACACTTCACGCCAGTGCGCGGTCAGCCACAGCACGCACTGATCGGCCAGCCACAGCAGCAGTGCGCCAATCAGCGGCGCCAGCAGCAAGCGGCTAAGCAGACGACGCGCCCCCAGCATCTTCGCCAGCAGCGGCGCGAACAGCCCGATAAAGCCGATGATGCCGGCGACGTTAACCAGCTGCGCACTGAGCAGGATCGCCAGCGCCAGCGCGGCAATGCGCGCCGCCGACAGCGCCAGACCGAGGTTTTTTGCCACGCCATCATCCAGCCCCATCAACGTCAGCGGACGCAACAGCGCCAGCGCCAGTGCGAACGCCAGCAGCAGGCGCGGCCACAGCAGCGCCACGTTGCGGCCGTCGAGCTGGTTCAGCGCGCCGGTGCTCCACAGAAACATGTTTTGCAGCTGATCGTGATTGAAGATGGCAAAGATTTGATTAACCGCGCCGGCATACAGGCTCAGTACCAGACCGGCCAGGATCAGCGTCACCGGCGACAGACGCTTGCCCCAGGCGATGCCAAACACCAGCACGCCGACCAGCACCGCCCCGCCCATTGCGGCAAACTGCTGCGTCAGCTCCCCGCCCGGCAGCTGCCACAGGGTGGCGACGGTCAGGCCAAGCTGCGCGCCGGAAGAGATGCCCAGCGTGGTCGGCTCCGCCAGCGGATTGCGCAGCACCTGCTGGAACAGCAGGCCCGCGAGGCCAAGTCCGGCCCCGACCAGCAGCGCCAGCGCCAGCCGCGACAGCAGGCTGTAGTGGAACACCACCTGACGGATGTTATCGATATCCGGCGCAAACATCGCCTGCTGCCACTGCGCCAGCGGCAGCGCCTGGCGCAGGTTGATAAACGTGAGCGCCAGCGCCAGTAAACTGAGCACGCTGAGCAGCGCGACGGGAAACAGACGGTTGCGCATCAGTGCGACTCCAGCGCGCGTTCCAGCACGCGAATAAATTTGATGGCTGAGTAAGTGGCGCCGTAGTACCACACCGCCGGCACCCGCCGGAAACGGCCGGAACGGACAAACGGCAGCGCCTGCCACAGTGCGCTTTGCGTCACCTGCTGCATATCGCGTTCGTTATCGTGATCGAAGCAGATCACCTCAACGTCACCGACCTCCGCCAGCCGCTCCAGCCCGACCACCGCACTGCCCCAGAAGTTGGTTTCGCCCTGCCAGGCATTGCGCAGGCCAAGCTGCTCCATCACCTCGAGGAACAGGCTGCCTTTACCGAAGGTAATGGCGTGACGCGGATCCATCAGCGACATCAGCAGCAGCGGACGCTGCGCCCATGGACGTAACCGCTCACGCGCGGCCGCCACTTCACCATCCACCCAGTGCAAATGGGCCTGAGCCTGCGCTTCAAGGCCAAGCCGGGCACCCAGCGCATGCAGCGATGTGCGCGCGGTGGTGAACGGTTTGCCATCGCCGCTGTTGAGGTCAAAGCCCATCGTCGGCGCAATGCGCTCCAGCTTGTCGACCGCCGGGCCGTAACCGTTGGAGTGCAGGATCAACGACGGTGCCAGCTGGGTCATCAGTTCCAGATTGGGTTCGGTGCGTAAGCCGAGATCGAGGGTGCCGGCCGGCAAGACCGGGTCACCCACCCAGATGGCGTAGTTATGCAGATCGGCCACGCCGAGCGGGGCGACGCCGAGCGCCATCAGCAGCTCTACCGGCAGCCACTCCAGCGCCAGGATGCGCTGGCTGTCCGGCGGCGCGGCGCGCAGCGGTGCAAGGTTCATCAGCGGTGAGAGCGCCAGCACGGTCAGCAGACGGCGACGGGAAATGTCGAACATCACGAGGCCTCAGTAGACAAAGCTGACGGGCGCGCCGCCCTGCGGATGCGGCAGAATGCCCATCGGAATGCCATAAATATCACCCAGCACCCCGGCCTGCATAATCGCTTCCGGTCCGCCTTCGGCGATCACTTCGCCCGCGCGCAGCGCCACCAGCTGGTCACAGTAGCGAGCCGCCATGTTGAGATCGTGCAGTACCGCTATCACCGTCAGGCCGCGTTCGTGGCTGAGGCGCTGAATCAGCGCCAGCACATCAACCTGATGGGCGATATCCAGCGCCGAGGTGGGTTCATCCAGCAGCAGACAGCGGCTGTTCTGCGCCACCAGCATCGCCAGCCACGCACGCTGCCGCTCGCCGCCGGACAGGCTGTCCACCAGCCGCCCGGCGAAGGGTTTCAGTCCAACCAGCGCAATCGCCTCGTCTACCCGATCGCGATCTTCCTGGCCGTAGCGCCCCAGCGCACCGTGCCACGGATAGCGCCCAATCGCCACCAGCTCGCGCACCGTCATGCCCTCCGCCGCAGGCAGCTGCTGCGGCAGATAGGCCACCTGTCGTGCAAAAGCTTTACTGCTCCAGGTATCAACCGCCTCACCGTTGAGCATCACGCGCCCTTCGCTGGCGGCATGGTGACGGCCGAGCATCTTCAGCAGCGTGGATTTACCGGAACCGTTATGCCCGATCAGCGCGGTGACTTTGCCCGGAGCGAAAGTCAGCGACAGCGGATGCAGCAGCGTGCGGCCGGGCACACGGAAGCTGACGTTTTCCAGTGAAAAGGTGGTTTCTGCGTGGTGCGGATGCTGCATGATAATCCCTGGTTAACGGGCGCCACAGCGCCCTGTGTTCAGTATCAGAAGCGGAAGGTGGCGGTACCGACGATCTGGCGCTCTGCGCCCCAGTAGCAGGCGTAGTCGCGGTAGCAGCTGGCAACGTATTCGCGATCGAACAGGTTGTTGATGTTGACGCCGACGGTTGAGCCCGGCAAGCCGAAGCGGCCCAGATCATATTTCAGTGCGGCATCTACAGTGGTGTAGGCGGCGACGTCAAAGTTCTGGTTGGATTTCGCTCCGTTCTGGATTGACTCTTCATACAATCCTTTGCTTTCACCGGTATAGCGAACACCAGCACCGATGGTAAATCCAGACAGCGCCGTTTCATGGAAGGTATAATCTGTCCAAAGCGATGCCATATGCTTCGGCACCTGAACCGGTGTTCTGCCTTTTAAAGTCGTATCATGCGTATATTCTGCATCTGTGTACGCATATGCAGCTGTCACATTAACATTCGCGTTGACCGCCGCTTTCGCTTCGAATTCAATACCACGCGATCGAATTTCACCGCTCTGCACGCTAAATGACGAATTAGACGGATCGACAGTTAAATTCTTATCCTTGGTGATTTGATAAACCGAAGCAGTAATGACAATTGGCCGATCTTTAGGTACGTATTTTACGCCAGCTTCATACTGCTTAGCGCGGGAAGGATCGAAAGCCTTACCGGTTGAGGTCGTTCCGGACGTTGGAATAAAGGACTCGCTGTAACTGAAATAAGGTGCAATACCATTATCAAACACATAGTTCAGACCACCACGCCAGGTAAATGCCTGATCGTGATTCTTATCCTCGACATCACCGTTACGATTTAACGCTGATGTCATTGCGTAGTCATAGCGGCCTCCCAGCGTCAGGACCCACCTATTCCACTCCATTTGATCCTGCGTGTATAAGCCAGTCTGTTCCTGTTTATTCAGATATTGATATAAGTAAGGTGCACCAACCAGACTATCGTTACCGTACTGTGGATTGACTATGCTTATTGGCGTTGCGCCCGTAAATATTGCATCAATATCATTTCGGGTACGCTGGTAATCAACACCTACTAAAACAGTATGTTCAACAGCGCCAGTGGCAAATTTTGCCTGCGCCTGAGTATCAACAGCAAACTGGTTAAGTTTCTCTTTCGAACCAGCATACATCCTATTGATTTCCAGCGTTGCTGGATTAAAAGTTCGGCCATAAATACTGCGATAATCGGTCTGCATTTCGGCATAGCGCAGATTCTGGCGCACCGTCCAGGTATCGTTAAAGCTGTGCTCAAAGTTGTAGCCAACCATTTTGGTGTTGCGCGAGATCTTATTGCTGTCTTCGCCTTCATCGAAATTGGTGGGCAGCTTATAGCTGCTGCCGTCCGGCCGGGTGATGCCCACCACGGTGCCTTCGCGCGGCAGCCAGCCGTAATAGCCGGTTTCCGGTTCGTTCTGGAAGTAGGTCAGCAGGTCGAAGCGGGTATTGGCATCGGGACGCCAGCTGAACGAAGGCGCAAGGGTATAGCGCTTCTCTTTGTTCATCTCCTGTTGCGCATCAGCGCTGCGCGCCAGGCCGGTCAGGCGATAGCTGTAAACGCCGTCATCATCCAGTGAGCCGCCAAAATCGAAGCCGGTGGAGAACAGGTTGTCGGTGCCCATCTGGAACTGGACTTCACGCAGCGTCTCCTGGGTCGGCCGCTTGCTCACCAGTGACACCACACCGCCCGGGTTGCTCTTACCGTACAGCACCGAAACCGGACCGCGCAGCAGCTCCGCGCGCTCAAGGAAGTAAGGATCGATAGCGAATTCGGAGTAGTTGTCACCCTGCAGCTTCAGGCCATCCAGATACTGATTGGTGTTGGTTTCGCTGAAGCCGCGAATCGACAGCGCATCGATAACGTCCGAGCTGCCGCGGTTACCGGTCAGCACGCCTGGCGTGTAATTGAACGCACCTTTGACGCTGGTCACCGCATGCATTGACATCTCTTCCTGCGTCACCACCGACACCGACTGCGGATTCTTCTCGATTGGCGTATCGGTTTTGGTGCCGGTCGCGCTGTGTTTAGCGGCGATGGTCGGCGACGGTCCCCATGCGCTCTCCTGCGCGACGCCGCTGCCGCCATCAGCCGTCACCACCACGGTATCTTCGGCCAGCGCCTGCATGCTGAGTGTGCCCAGAGTCAGGGAAATCAATAACGCGAGCGGTCGACGGGTGGTCACCGCGCGCAGAGAACAAGGAAAAGTGTTTCGCGCATTCATAGTGGGATCTCATGAAAATAGAACAATGCAGGCGAATGGAAACGAGAATGATTATTAGACGCACGGATTTTAGGCGAAACCCTGCAAGCACCGCAAGATGTAATGCCTGATGGCGGTGAGTTTGCCAGCGGATCGCACATATCCATGATCGCGGCTAAAAAAATGGCGGGCAAAGAAAAAGGCGCCGCAGCGCCAGAGGGAGTTAAATTCAGCTTTTATGCAAGACTCAGGCTGGAGCGCCGCCATGTATCGGGCACCGCCACGTGGTGGTAAAACGCCGGCACTGCACAGGCTCTGAAGGTATAAAGCCGGTGCAGTGCCGGATGGCTTATTTACTGCCAAACATATCTTTAATCCAGCCCGCGACGCCGTCAGAGTCCTTCTGCTCGCCCTGCGGCTGTTGCTGTTGCTGCTGTTGCTGCTCTTGCTGTTGCTGCTGCTGAATCTGCTGCTGTTGCTGCTGGCACAGCGCGTTCGGATCCAGCGCCCACACCGGCAGCGAACGCCATGTGCTGCTGCCGCTGCCGCAGACAAAGTTACCGGCCGAATCGATATTCATCTGAGTGATATCTTCCGGTGGCGTCAGGACCAGTGGCATCGGCGCCTGGTTGTCGAGGTAGCGACGATAGATCTGCATCGCACCACTGGCACCGTACAGCTTCGAGGTCTGGTTGTTGTCGCGGCCAACCCAGGTGATCGCCACTTCTTTGCCATCAATACCGGCAAACCAGCTGTCGATTAGGTCATTGGTGGTACCGGTTTTCGCCGCCAGATGCGCACCCGGGAAGCGTGCGCCCAGCGCCCGCGCCGTACCGTGATCGGCCACCTGCTGCATGGTATACAGCGTCAGATACGCCGCCTGCGCCGGCTCAACGCGCTGCGCCTGCGGGAAGCTCTGATACAGCACCGTACCATCTTCCGCGATCACCGAGCGCACCGCCGACAGCGCAGCGCGGTTACCGCCGCTGGCAATTGACTGGAACGCCTGCGCCACTTCAATCGGCGTCAGGTTAAGCGCCCCCAGCAGCATGGCCGGTACCGGATGCAGCTGATCTTTTGGCACGCCCAGTTTGGTCCAGGTATCCACTACCGCGTCGAGTCCCAGCGTCATACCGAGGTTAACGGTTGGCACGTTCATCGAGTTAGTCAGTGCATCCACCAGCATCACTTTACCGCTGAAGCGACGATCGTCGTTCATCGGCTTCCACACCGAACCGTTTGGCTGTTTCAGCGCAATCGGCTCGTCGGCGATCCAGCTGTTCAGGCGATAGCTGTTTGGCTGGCTGAGGGCGGTCAGATAGGTCGCCGGTTTTGCCAGTGAGCCAATCGAGCGACGCGCCTGCAGCGCGCGGTTATAGCCGGCAAACTGCGGATCGGCACCGCCGACCATGGCGCGCACTTCACCACTGAAGCGGTCGACCACCACCATCGCGGTTTCCAGATCTTTCAGCCCGCGCTGTTTCTTCAGCGTGGGAATGCCGTCTTCAACCGCTTTTTCCGCGGCATCCTGCGAAATCGGATCGAGCGTGGTGAAGATCTTCACGCCGGAGAGGTCTTTGACCTTATCACCCAGCTTCGCCTGCAGCTCATTACGCACCATTTGCATAAACGCCGGCTGCGGCGTGATCACCCCGCCTTTCGGCTGGACGCCAAGCGGCCGCGCCGACAGCATGTCGTACAGCTCCTGATCGATCACTTTCTGCTGTTGCAGCAGACGCAGCACCAGGTTACGACGCTCCAGCGCCAGCTGCGGATTGCGCCACGGATTGTACAGTGACGCACCTTTAACCATGCCGACCAGCATCGCCTGCTGATCAAGGCTCAGTTCGTCCACCGGGCGGCCAAAGTAGTACAGGCTGGCCAGCGGGAAACCGCGGATTTGGTCGTTGCCCGCCTGGCCGAGATACACCTCGTTCAGGTAGAGCTCAAGAATGCGATCTTTGCTGTAGCGCGCATCCATGATCACCGCCATATAGGCTTCACGCGCTTTACGCCACAGCGAGCGTTCGTTGGTGAGGAACAGGTTTTTCACCAGTTGCTGCGTCAGCGTACTGCCGCCCTGCACCGCTTTACCGGCGGTGATATTGGCGAGGAAGGCGCGACCAATCGAGTACGGGCTGATGCCGTCATGCTCGTAGAAGTGGCGGTCTTCGGTGGCGATCAGCGTATCGACCAGCAGATCCGGGAACCCGGCGCGCGGCACAAACAGACGCTGCTCGCCGTTTGGCGACTGCAACATGGTGATCAGCCGCGGATCGAGGCGGAAGAAGCCAAAGTCGCGTCCGGTATCGAGGTTTTTAATCTCGCTCAGCTCGTTGTTGCTGAAGGTGAGACGCGCGTTAATCTGGCCCTCTTTGCTGTCCGGAAAATCAAACGGACGGCGCAGCAGGTCGATGGTGTTGCCTTTCACGCTGAACTCACCCGGACGGGTAATGCGCGACACTTCGCGATACTGCGTGCCTTCCAGCAGCGCAATCATCTCTTTCTTGTCGTAAGCCATGCCCGGTTCGAGGCTAACCATGCGCCCGTATACGGCCGCCGGCAGCTGCCACACTTTACCGTCAATGCGGCTGCGGATTTCCGAATCGAGATAGACGCCCCAGGCGGCCATCACCACGACAAACACCAGGAAGAGTTTAATCAACCAGCCTAACCAGCGGCGTTTGCCACGCGCGGGTCGTTTTCCTTTACCTTTGGGTGGCACCGGCGCACTCTCCTCATCATCTTCGTCAAAATCGTCCTGATCGATATCATCTTCAGGCTCCCTGCGGCGACCCCGGCGCGTAACGTTACGCGGCGGCTTTGGCGCTTTTCCTTTGCGCCCAATAGGTTCGCGATCGTTCCCAGACATGCTTTGTTTTCTCCAGGCATAGCTACGGCAGCGCCGCTACTCTAACTGCTTTCTCGTGCCGCGCATGGCAGAACCCTCTGAATTCGATCCACTGCGGGCTACGAGGAATATTTTTTGGTGCGCCTCGTCGGCAAGGCGCTGGCCGGATCGTCCGGCCACGGATGTTTGGGATAGCGCCCTTTCATCTCTTTCTGCACTTCAGGATACGCACCGCGCCAGAACGCCGCGAGGTCACGGGTGATCTGCAGCGGACGGTGCGCCGGCGAAAGCAGCTCCAGCACCAGCGGAACGCGCCCATCGGCAACCGCCGGGTTCTGCGCCTCGCCAAACATCTCCTGCATACGCACCGCCAGCGCGGGGGGCTTTTCCGCATCGTAGCGAATCGGCAGGCGACTTCCGGTCGGCACAGTGTAATGAGTTGGCAGCACAGTATCCAGCCGCTGCCGCTGTGGCCATGTCAGCAAATGTAATAAAGCGCTGACAAGATTAACGCTCTGCAGCCCTTTCAAATCGCGTACTGCGCCCATCTCCGGCAGCAGCCAGTGCTCCAGCGAGGCCAGCAGCGTGTCATCATCCAGCGTCGGCCACGCCTCTTCCGGCAGCCACTGCGCGGCGCACTGCAAGCGCACACGCAGCTGCTCTGCCTCTGGCGTCCAGCCGAGCACCGCCAGCCCTTTTTCGCGGATCCAGCGCAGCATCGCCGGATGCAGGATCTCCGGCTCGGGCCGCGCCTGCGGCTGGGCCCGCAGGATCAGCGCGCCAATCGCTTCCCGCTTCCACGCGCGCAGCGTGCCTTTGTCTTCATCCCAGTCCACATCGGTGCGCTGCTCCACCAGCTGCGGGCACTGCTGGCGCAGCGCATCCATCTCTACCGGCAGCGCCAGCAGCATGCGCGCATCGGCGCTGCTGGCCCCCTGCAGCAGGCTCGGGGCAATCAGCCACTCATAGCGGCTCAGGCCGTCGTGCTCATCCAGCATCGCGCCGATACCATTGGCGAGCTGATAGCGCGCGCTGTGACCGCGACGCTGCGCCAGCCGGTCAGCAAACCCGGCGGCCAGCAGCGCCGGGAAGCGATCGGCGTCAACGCGCCCCTGACCTGCATTCAGGCGCTGCTGCCAGTGGCGCGCGCGCCGCAGCCACTGCGGCTGTGGCTGGTTGAGCGCATCACGCAGATCGACACTGCCGCTGCGCGGCGGATCCTCCAGAATCGCCACCAGCAGCGCCGCGCTGGCGATGGCGTGCACATCATCGCCGGCGGCGCACAGCATCGCCGTGAGACGCGGATCGCTGCCGAGCTGCGCCATTTTACGACCGCGCGCGCTGAGCCGCCCTTCGCTATCCAGCGCGCCGAGCCGCTGCAGCTGTTGACGTGCCGCCTGCAGGCTGCGCGCCGGTGGACTATCCAGCCATTGCAGCTGAGCCGCGTCCTGACAGCCCCACTGCAGTAAATCCAGCTGCAGCGAGGCCAGATCGCTGGTGAGTATCTCCGGCTCACTCTGCGCCGCCGCACGGAGCGCCTGCTCCTGCGGCAGCAGATGCAGGCAGATCCCCGGCGCCAGGCGACCGGCGCGGCCAGCGCGCTGCGTCATCGATGCCTGGCTGATGCGCTGGGTCAGCAAACGCGTCACGCCGCTGCGCACGTCAAACTGCGCCGCGCGCTCCAGCGCGCTGTCCATCACCAGGCGGATGCCTTCAATCGTCAGGCTGGTCTCGGCGATATTGGTGGCGAGCACCACTTTACGCCGGCCCGGCGCGGCCGGCAGGATGGCCCGCCGCTGCGCCTCCAGCGACAGCGCACCATATAAAGGAGATAAATCCACCTCATCACTGACGCGCGACGCCAGTTCACGCTTCACCCGTTCAATCTCTGCCACGCCGGGCAGAAACAGCAGCAGCGAACCGGGCTCATCCCGCAGCAACTGTGCCACCTCGCGCGCCACTGCCTCTTCAAACCGCTGCTGCGGATTGAGCGAAGCGTAACGTCGGATCACCGGAAAGCTGCGCCCCTGTGACGCAATAAACGGCGCGTCGGGCAATAGCTTGCGTAGCTGCTGATTATCCAGCGTTGCCGACATCAGCAGAATTTTCAGGTCGTCGCGCAATCCCTGCTGCACATCAAGCAGCAGCGCCAGCGCCAGGTCAGCCTGCAGGCTGCGCTCATGGAATTCGTCGAGGATCACCAGCGATACGCCCTCCAGCAGCGGATCGCGCTGCAGCATGCGCGTCAGAATGCCTTCGGTGACCACCAGCAGACGCGTCGCTGCGCTGCTGCAGTTTTCCCCGCGCAGCCGATAACCTACCGTCCCGCCCGGCTGTTCGCCCAGCTGTTCCGCCAGCCGCTGTGCCACGTTGCGTGCCGCCAGCCGGCGCGGCTCCAGCATGATGATTTGCCCCGGCAGCTGCGCCTGTTGCAGCAGCTGTAGCGGCAGCCAGGTGGATTTCCCGGCGCCGGTCGGGGCCGCCAGCAGCACCTGTGGCGACTGCGCCAGCGCGGCCAGCAATGCAGGCAGTACCTCGCTTACCGGTAACTCACTCACACTCAACTCCCACTCTGCCTGTGCTAAGATGGCGCGCATTGTACACCACCCGGCGCCGATTACCGGAGTTCAGCATGGCCACGCAACGACTGTTTTTTGCCCTCGAATTGCCTGATGCCCTCCAGCAACAGCTGGTGCAATGGCGGGCCGATTGCTTCGCCGCAGACGCGGGTAAACCGGTGGCGGCGGCGAATCTGCACCTGACGCTGGCGTTTCTCGGTGAGGTCAGCACGGAAACGGCGGATCAGCTGCAGCAGCTGGCGGCACGCATCCGCCAGCCGGGCTTTACGCTGGATCTCGATGACGCCGGTCACTGGCCGCGTCCCGGCGTGGTGTGGCTTGGCTGCCAGCGCGCGCCGCGCGGTTTACTGCAGCTGGCCAACCTGCTGCGCGCCCAGGCCGCGCGCCATGGCTGTGCGCAGAGTACGCAGCCGTTCCATCCCCACATCACCCTGCTGCGCCACGCTGCGCAGGCCGTGGCGCTGCCGCCGCGCGGTTTTCACTGGCGCGTTGAGGTGAGTCATTTCGCGCTGTTTGCGTCCAGCTTCACGCAGGGACGCACGCGCTATCGCCGGCTGGCGCGCTGGCCACTGTTATCTGCCGCAGGAGCATAAATGCAGTTCGATCCGCCGTTACAATCAGCCCGCTTAATCACCCGCTATAAACGTTTTTTAGCCGATGTCATTACGCCTGAAGGTGACACCTTTACCCTGCACTGCGCCAATACCGGTGCGATGACCGGCTGCGCCACACCAGGCGACACCGTGTGGTACTCCACCTCGGCCAGCGCGACGCGCAAATATCCGCATAGCTGGGAAATAACGCAAACCGCGCAGGGCCACTGGATTTGCGTCAATACTCTGCGCGCTAACCAACTGGTGCGCGAGGCGCTGCTGCGCGACGCAATTCCGGAATTATCCGCTTATAGCCACTGCCAGGCTGAGGTGAAATACGGCACGGAAAAAAGCCGAATTGACTTCCTGTTGCAAGCGGAGGGCAAAGCCAACTGCTATATTGAAGTCAAGTCCGTCACCCTTTTACAAAATGGTAAAGGCTATTTTCCGGATGCGGTGACGGCTCGTGGACAGAAACATCTGCGCGAATTAAGCACTATCGCGGCAGAAGGCCACCGGGCCGTTTTGTTGTTTGCTGTTCTGCACACGGGGATTGAGGACGTTTCCCCGGCGCACCATATCGATGCGCAATACGCAGAACTACTGGTACAGGCGCAGCGCTGCGGTGTGGAAGTGTTGGCGTATCAGGCTCAGATTTCACCGGCAGAAATGTTACTTACCCGGCCGTTAACGGTAACGATTAACGCACAGTTGTAATATTTAACGTTATTTGCTGTGATAAGAATGTTCTGAGCGGTGCGCTAAATACGCTGTTCCTCACAGGCTTGTCAAGGTGCGTTCATGAATAATTGCCAACCTTGATTGCTTCTGCTATTTATAGCGGCCTGTTTTTTTCCCTGATGGGAATCGATATGCCCCGCATGCGTCGGGTTGCAGGCAAAGGCTTTCGCAATCTGAAACAGAACGGGTAGTGCGTGTTATCCAGGAGAAACAACATGCAAGAAGGGCAAAACCGTAAAACATCGTCCCTGAGTATCCTCGCCATCGCTGGGGTGGAGCCGTATCAGGAGAAACCGGGCGAAGAGTATATGAATGACGCCCAGCTGAGCCATTTCCGCAAGATTCTGGAAGCCTGGCGCAACCAACTCAGGGATGAAGTAGACCGTACTGTGTCGCATATGCAGGACGAAGCTGCCAACTTCCCGGATCCGGTTGACCGTGCCGCCCAGGAAGAGGAGTTCAGCCTGGAGCTGCGTAACCGCGATCGTGAGCGCAAACTCATTAAAAAGATTGAGAAAACGCTCAAGAAAGTGGAAGACGACGACTTTGGCTACTGCGAATCCTGTGGAGTCGAAATTGGTATCCGCCGTCTCGAAGCGCGTCCGACCGCCGATCTCTGCATTGACTGCAAAACGCTGGCAGAAATCCGCGAGAAGCAGATGGCAGGCTAATGGCCGTTAACAGACTGTCGCCGCACAGCCGGGAAAACCACTGTTTTCCCGCCGTGCGGTGTACCACAGCATGATGTCCG
Organism: Pantoea sp. Morm; assembly: GCF_016643525.1. Lineage (NCBI taxonomy): Bacteria > Pseudomonadati > Pseudomonadota > Gammaproteobacteria > Enterobacterales > Erwiniaceae > Pantoea > Pantoea sp. Morm. The sequence continues at coordinate 38,394 of NZ_VOQX01000027.1, forward strand.
CCACGCTTCCCTGCATCGGGCGTTTCGCCCCCTCTCCTTCCGGTGATCTTCATTTCGGTTCGCTGATAGCCGCATTAGGCAGCTACCTGAGCGCGCGCGCGCAGCAGGGCCGCTGGCTGGTGCGCATTGAAGATATTGATCCGCCGCGTGAAGTCGCCGGTGCCGCAACGCGCATCCTGCATCAGCTGACGCATTATGGGCTGCACTGGGACGGCGACGTGCTGTGGCAGTCGCAGCGCCACGAGGCCTATCGCGCGGCGCTGAGCTGGCTGCGCGAACACCGTCAAAGCTACTTTTGTACCTGCCCGCGCAGCCGCATTCAGCAGCTGGGCGGCTTTTACGACGGTCACTGCCGCGATTTACATCTGCCGCCGGACGGCGCCGCGCTGCGTCTGCGTCAGCATGCGCCGGTGTACGGTTTTGACGATCGCCTGCGTGGCCATCTGCAGGCGGAGCCGCGTCTGGCGCAGGAAGACTTTATTATTCACCGTCGTGATGGACTGTTCGCCTATAACCTTGCGGTGGTGGTCGATGACCATTTTCAGGGCGTGACGGAGATTGTGCGCGGTGCGGATTTGATTGAGCCAACGGTGCGCCAGATTGCGCTGTATCAGCAGTTTGGCTGGCCGGTGCCGGCTTATCTGCATCTGCCGCTGGCAATTAACCCGGACGGTAATAAATTGTCGAAGCAGAACCACGCGCCGGCCTTACCGGACGGCGATCCGCGACCGGTGCTGGTGCAGGCGCTGAGCTTCCTGGGGCAGTCGGTTTTGCCGGGCTGGCAGGACCATGGGCTGGAGGCGCTGCTGGACCATGCCGTTACACACTGGGATAGCGCATCGATTCCGCGGCATGATGCGCAACAACCGGATGAGGCGACAACGCCATTCCTAAATGGTTCGCAACAGGCTATGATTAGCCGCTGATTTTATTCACACCCATTTTCTCACTGTCGAGGTGTCCCATTTTTACCCGAGTCGCTAATTTTTGCCGGAGAGTCCTCAAGCGTGATGAGGAGGCCCCTGAAGAGGTGGAAACCGTAAGTCTGATGACCGTTATCCCCCGGGAAAGCCACAATATCTCACGCAAAGATATCAGCGAAAACGCTCTCAAAGTGCTGTATCGCCTGAATAAAGCCGGATACGAGGCTTATCTGGTTGGCGGCGGCGTGCGCGATTTGCTGCTGGGTAAAAAGCCGAAGGACTTTGACGTGACCACCAACGCCACGCCGGAGCAGATGCGTAAGCTATTCCGCAACTGCCGCCTGGTCGGGCGTCGCTTCCGTCTGGCGCATGTGATGTTCGGTCCGGAAGTGATTGAAGTCGCTACGTTCCGCGGCCACCATCAGGAAGAGAGCGTCGACGATCGCAACGGTTCGCAGCGCGGTCAGAACGGCATGCTGCTGCGCGACAACATTTTTGGCAACATTGAAGATGATGCGCAGCGCCGCGATTTAACCATCAACAGCCTCTATTACAGCGTGGCTGATTTCACCGTACGCGATTACGTCGGTGGCCTGCAGGATCTGCAGGAAGGCATCATCCGCATGATTGGCGATCCGGAAACGCGCTACCGCGAAGATCCGGTGCGTATGCTGCGCGTGGTGCGCTTCGCCGCGAAGCTGGACATGAGCATTGCGGCGGAAACCGCCGAGCCAATTCCCCGCCTGGCCACGCTGCTGAATGACATTCCGCCGGCGCGCCTGTTTGAGGAGTCGCTGAAGCTGCTGCAGGCCGGTTACGGTTATCGCACCTATCTGATGATGCGCGAATACCAGCTGTTCCAGCCGCTGTTCCCGACGCTGGCGCGCAACTTCACCGAACAGGGCGACAGCCCGATGGAGCGCATGCTGGCCCAGGTGCTGAAAAACACCGATACCCGCCTGCACAACGATATGCGCGTGAATCCGGCGTTCCTGTTTGCGGCGATGTTCTGGTATCCGCAGCTGGAGTCAGCGGAGCAGATTGCGCAGGAGAGCGGCCTGACCTATTTCGATGCGTTTGCGCTGTCCATGAACGAAACGCTGGATGAAGCCTGCCGTGCGCTGGCGATTCCGAAACGTATCACCACGCTGATTCGCGATATCTGGCAGTTGCAGCTGCGCATGTCCCGCCGTCACGGTAAGCGCGCATGGAAGCTGATGGAGCATCCTAAATTCCGCGCCGCCTACGACCTGCTGGCGCTGCGTGCGGAAGTCGAGAACAACGCCGAGCTGCTGCGCCTCAGCCAGTGGTGGGGCGAGTTCCAGTCGGCGGTGCCGACACAGCAGAAGACCATGCTCAATACTTTGGGTGACGATCCGGCCCCGCGCCGTAAACCACGCCGTCCACGCCGTCGTCCTGCTGGCCCGCGCCGCGACAGCAACCACAGCGCGTCATGACGCGGGTCTATCTCGCCTTAGGCAGTAATCTCGCCGATCCGCTGCATCAGGTTGATGCAGCGCTGGCCGCGCTGGATGCCATTCCCGATACCCACCGCGTAGCCACCTCCGCGTTTTATCGCACGCCACCGTACGGCCCGCCGGATCAGCCGGATTACCTCAACGCCGTGGTGGCGCTGGAGACCACACTGGCCGCGGAAACGCTGCTCGATCACACCCAGCGCATTGAGCTGGAGCATGGCCGGGTGCGCAAAGCCGAACGCTGGGGACCGCGCACGCTGGACCTCGATATCATGCTGTTCGGCAATGCAGTGATCCACACGCCGCGCCTGACGGTGCCGCACTACGATATGCACAACCGCGCCTTCATGCTGGTGCCGCTGCTGGAAATCGCGCCAGCGCTGCGCCTGCCGAACGGCCAGCCGCTGGCCGGCATTCTGGCGACGCTGGACCGCAGCAGCATTCGCTTGTGGTCCGCCTGACGCGGCAGAATCGCACGCCCGTCGTATCGCCTTTGCAATCAATCCAGTACACTGCGCGCATCAGAAAATGCTGGAGATTGCGATGAAACCCACCACCCTCTCTCACTTACGCCAGCTGAAAGCCAGCGGCCGCAAGTTCGCCACGCTGACCGCCTACGATTTCAGCTTCGCGCGCCTGTTTGCCGACCAGGGCATTCCGCTGCTGCTGATTGGCGATTCGCTCGGCATGACCGTGCAGGGCCATGATTCCACGCTGCCGGTGACGGTCGACGATATTGCTTATCACACCGCCGCTGTGCGGCGCGGTGCGCCTGACGCGCTGGTGATGGCCGACCTGCCGTTTATGAGTTACGCCACGCCGCAGCAAACCTTTGACAGTGCCGCGCAGCTGATGCGCGCCGGCGCCAACCTGGTAAAACTGGAAGGCGGCGCCTGGCTGGCAGAGACCGTGCGCATGCTGACCGAGCGCGCCGTGCCGGTGTGTGGTCATCTGGGATTGACGCCGCAGTCAGTTAATATCTTCGGTGGCTACAAGGTGCAGGGGCGCGATGAAGCGGCAGCCGAGCGCCTGCTGGCGGATGCGCTGGCGCTGGAAGCGGCCGGTATGCAGCTGCTGGTGCTGGAGTGCGTGCCGGTCGCGCTGGCTGAGCGCGTCACAAAAGCGTTGTCGGTACCGGTGATCGGCATTGGTGCCGGTAACGTCACCGACGGCCAGATTCTGGTGATGCACGACGCGTTTGGTATTACCGGCGGCCACATTCCAAAATTTGCTAAAAATTTCCTTGCGGAAACCGGCGACATTCGTGCGGCAATTCGCCAGTATATGGCCGACGTTGAGGCAGGCACCTACCCTGCTGCCGAACACAGTTTCCAGTAAATCAGGAGATTTGCAGTGCTGATCATTGAAACGCTGCCGCTGCTGCGCCGTGAGATTCGACGCTGGCGCCAGGCAGGTAAACGCATCGCGCTGGTGCCCACTATGGGCAACCTGCATGAGGGGCATCTGACGCTGGTGGATGAAGCACGCCAGCGCGCAGATATCGTGGTGGTATCGATCTTCGTTAACCCGATGCAGTTTGATCGCGCCGACGACCTGGCGCGCTATCCGCGCACGCTGCAGGACGATTGTGAAAAACTCAATCGCCACAGCGTCGACCTGGTCTTTGCCCCGGCGCCGGCCGATGTCTATCCGCAGGGTCTCGACAGCCAGACGTTCGTTGAAGTCCCGGGCCTCTCCTCGCTGCTGGAGGGCGCCAGCCGTCCCGGTCATTTCCGCGGCGTGGCCACCATCGTCAGCAAGCTGTTTAATCTGGTGCAGCCGGATATCGCCTGTTTTGGCGAGAAGGATTTTCAGCAGTTGGCGATCATCCGCAAGATGGTGGCGGACATGGGCTTTGACATTGACATCGTTGGCGTGCCGACGGTGCGCGCCAAAGACGGTCTCGCGCTCAGCTCACGTAACGGCTATCTTACTGCCGATGAACGCAAGCTGGCGCCGGTGCTCAGCCAGGTGATGAACAGCATGGCGCAGCGCCTCAGCAACGGCGAGCGGCACGTGGATGAGATTATTGAGCACGCCGAACAGACGCTGCGCGATCAGGGCCTGCGCCCCGACGGCCTGGCCATCTGCGATGCCGATACGCTGCAGCCGCTGACGGTCGACAGCCAGCGCGCAGTGATTCTGATGGCCGCCTGGCTCGGTAATGCGCGTTTGATTGATAATCAGCAAGTGGATCTGACGGTTTAACGCCGTCGTTTATGGGCAGCATGTACCCGCTACACACTGCGCGGTAGAAACCGGCCGCGCACGGGTATAACAAAGGTATCACGCTATGATTCGTACCGTATTACAAGGCAAACTGCACCGCGTAAAAGTGACGCAGGCGGATTTGCATTATGAAGGCTCCTGCGCCATCGATCAGGATTTTCTTGATGCCTCCGGCATTCTGCAATACGAAGCCATCGACATCTATAACGTCACCAACGGCCAGCGCTTCTCTACCTATGCCATTGCCGCCGAGCGTGGCTCGAAAATCATTTCGGTCAACGGTGCGGCCGCGCGCTGCGCCTGTCAGGGCGATCTGCTGATCATCTGTTCTTATGTGCAGGTGGAAGATGAAGTGGCGCGCAGCTGGCAGCCCAAAGTGGCCTACTTCGACGGCGATAACGAGATGAAACGTATCGCTAAAGCGCTGCCGGTACAGGTCGCCTGATCATCCCGCGCGCTGTACTGACAGCGCGCCTTTCCCTTATACGCCCGCCAGCTGCGGCTGCCCTTTGCGCTTCAGCGTAAACAACCAGTCAAACCATCCTTTTGCCCGCAGTACGCACAGCGCCGTTGGCAACGCCAGCGCGACGCTGAACGCCAGCACAAAATGCAGGTCAGCCAGCCACGCAGAGTGGCCGTCGTGGCGCAGCAATTTACTGCACACCTGAATCGCCAGATAGTGCGACAGATAAAACACAATCGAATGGCGGCCAACGTAGTTAATCGCCCGCAGATTGATACGGCAGGCCAGCGCAACGAACAGCGGGATTGAGGGCAGCGCCAGCGGCAGCAGCCACGGCGAATGCTGACGCAGCCCGCCCCACAGGCTGAACGCCGCGAGCAGCATAAAGGCGATCAGCGACAGCAGCAGCGGCGTACGACGCTGTGCGAACGCGGCAATATCAACATCCTTTCGCACCAGCCAGTCGGCGCTGTAGAAGAAGGCAAACAGCACCAGCGACTTGTTCAGATGCAGGTTATCGAAACTGGCAAACAGCGAGTGAGGCGGCACCGGCGGCAGCAGCACCGCACCGGCAATGCACAGTGTCAGCACCAGCGCCGCAGGCAGGCGGCGCGCCGGGATAATCAGCACAAAGAACAGAAACAGCGAGTGCAGAAACCAGGTGATATCGCCGCCGCTCAGATGGCCGAGCGCGATGGCCAGCGGCGACTGTGGGTGATTGGCCATCGCGCTGAAGGTCCACTTCAGCCCGCCGTAGATCAGCGCCCAGACGGCAAACGGATAGAGAATGCTGCTGACTTTGTTTCGCAGATAGCGCGCCTGCCCGTGGCGTAAACCGCTGGCGACGAACAGACCGGAGACGAAGCACATCAGCCCCATACGCACCGGCGCCAGCAGCTGATTCACCAGCTCGTTAAAGGCAGTGAAGTGCCCGGCCTGCTGGTTCACTGCAATCATGCAGTGCAAAAAAATCACCGCCAGAATGCTCATGCCGCGTAAATTATCAATCCATGATACCCGATTCACTCTTCGCTTCCCCGCTGCTTTTTTGGTCAGCGGCCACTATGGGGAAAGCCACAGACTGAAAGCACAAGACGCGTCTGGAATTGCGAAGAGTGGGTAAAAAAAAGCCGCCGCCGGACGACGCCGGCAGCGGCTTCTTATTCGGAGCTGCGCCTCAGGTGCGCAAGCCGCGTCCGCGCTGAATCAGCGCATACACCAGCACGTAAAACACCACGATAAACGCCACCAGCACTGACAGCGTCAACACCAGCGGAACATCGTTGATGCCAAGGAAGCCATAGCGGAACCCGCTGATCATGTACACCACCGGATTGAGCTTCGACACCGCCTGCCAGAACGGCGGCAGCAGCGCCAGCGAGTAGAATACGCCGCCGAGGTAAGTTAACGGCGTCAGCACGAAGGTCGGGATCAGGCTGATATCGTCAAAGGTGCGCGCAAACACCGCATTCAGCAGGCCCGCCAGCGAGAACAGAATCGCTGTCAGCAGCAGCGTGATCGCCACCATCGGCCACGAGAATACGTGGAACGGCACGAAAAACAGCGACACCGCCGTCACCAGCACGCCCACGCACACGCCGCGCGCTACGCCGCCGCCGACATAACCGGCGATAATGATGTGCGTCGGCACCGGCGCCACCAGCAGCTCTTCAATGTTGCGCTGGAACTTGGCGCTGAAGAATGACGAGGCGACGTTGGCGTAAGCGTTGGTGATCACCGCCATCATAATCAGGCCCGGCACGATAAACTGCATATAGCTGAAGCCGTGCATATCGCCGATGCGTGAGCCGATCAGATTGCCAAAGATAATGAAGTACAGCGTCATGGTGATCACCGGCGGCACCAGCGTCTGAATCCAGATGCGGGCAAAACGGTTGATCTCTTTGCTCCAGATACTCTTGAGCGCCACCCAGTACAGATGCGTCATGCGGTTACTCCTGTTTTTCCCTGCGTCAGGCTGACGAACAGCTCTTCCAGACGATTCGCTTTATTGCGCATGCTGAGCACCTGCACGCCCTGCGCGCTCAGCTGGCTGAATACGCTATTCAGCCCCTGTTCACGCATCACTTCCACTTCCAGCGTTGAGGTATCAACCAGACGATACTGGAAGCCCTCCAGTTGCGGCAGCGGGCTGCGCGGCGCCAGGTCGAGGATAAAGGTTTCCGACTGCAGCTTGGACAGCAGCCCTTTCATTGAGGTGTTCTCCACCAGCTCGCCGCTCTGGATGATGCCGATGTTACGGCACAGCATTTCCGCCTCTTCCAGATAGTGGGTGGTCAGGATGATGGTGGTGCCTTTGGCGTTCAGCTCTTTCAGGAACACCCACATTGAGCGGCGCAGTTCGATATCTACACCAGCCGTCGGCTCATCAAGAATCAGCAGTTTCGGTTCATGCATCAGCGCCCGGGCAATCATCAGCCGGCGCTTCATCCCGCCGGACAACATGCGCGCCCGTTCGTTACGCTTGCCCCACAGGTCGAGCTGATTAAGGTATTTTTCCGCGCGCTTGTTCGCTTCGGCACGTTCCACGCCGTAATAACCGGCCTGATTAACCACAATCTGCATCACGGTTTCAAACGGGTTAAAGTTGAATTCCTGTGGCACCAGCCCAAGCTGCCGCTTGGCGTTGACCACATCTTTCTGCAGGTCGTAGCCAAACACGCGCACGCTGCCGCTGGATTTGTTCACCAGCGAGCTGATAATGCCAATGGTGGTGGACTTACCGGCACCGTTAGGGCCCAGTAAGGCATAAAAATCGCCTGCTTCCACGTTGAGATCGAGGCCTTTCAGCGCCTGTACGCCGCCGGGATAGGTCTTGGTCAGCCCGGAAAGTTCCAGTGCATAAGTCATTGCGAGTCCGTACCCTGTTGTAGTGACATCATAGCCATATGAAATGATAGTGCGCTCGCGTCGAGCGTGCGGGGTTATTCAGCGATAACGGTTGTGAAATCAAAGGAATTGCGCAGAGTGATAACCCACCACACTCTACCACTCTGCGTGCCGCAGGAAAACGCGTGCCGAGCCCGTAAGTCATTGAGTTACGGGCTGCGCATCTTATCGCAGGCGGAGGGAATCAGCCTTGGAAGATTGTGCGGTTATTCGTCCAGCAGCGTAACTTTGCCAATATACGGCAAATGGCGGTAGCGCTGTGCGTAATCAATACCGAAGCCGACCACGAACTCATCCGGAATGGTAAAGCCGACAAACTCGACCGGCACCTCAACTTCACGACGCTCCGGCTTATCCAGCAGCGTGCAGATCGCCAGCGATTTTGGCTCACGCAGCTGCAGAATTTCACGCACTTTGCTCAGGGTGTTACCGGAGTCGATGATGTCCTCGACGATTAACACATCTTTGCCGCGAATGTCTTCATCGAGATCTTTGAGGATTTTCACGTCGCGCGTAGAGGACATGCCGCTGCCGTAGCTGGAGGCGGTCATGAAGTCGACTTCGTGCGCGACATCAATGGCGCGGCACAGGTCAGCCATAAACATGAAGGAGCCGCGCAGCAGGCCGACCAGCACCATTTCGCTGCCGCTGTTGCGGTAGTGCTCGCTGATCTGCTTGCCCAGTTCGGCAATACGGGTTGCGATCTCCTGCTCAGAGATCATCACGTCGACGGTGTGTTTCATTGCATTCGCCTAAGAAGGTTTTCAGAAAGCCGCGCATTCTATCATAGTCGACGCACAGGCTAACGCCGCGCACAGAACGCAAACGTTATCGTGGCGAAATTTATTGCGCTGGCGTTAACTGTAAGCATCCTGCCCGCTCTCTCTGGAGATCCCTATGGCCGCTTCATCAGGTAAAAAAACGCAGATCGGCACGCGTGAACTGCATCCGGAAACGCAGATGCTCAACTACGGTTACGATCCGCGCCTGTCAGAAGGTGCGGTGAAGCCGCCGGTGTTTCTGACGTCAACCTTTGTGTTTAACAGCGCCGAAGAGGGCAAAGAATTTTTCGATTTCGTTGCCGGCCGCCAGCAACCGCCGGCGGGCAAAAGCGGCGGGCTGGTCTATTCCCGCTTCAACCATCCTAACAGCGAGATCGTCGAAGATCGGCTGGCCATTTATGAAGGTGCCGAAAGCGCCGCGCTGTTCTCTTCCGGCATGTCGGCGATTGCCACCACGCTGCTGACCTTTGCCCGTCCCGGCGAAGTGATCCTGCACTCGCAGCCGCTGTACGGCGGCACCGAAACGCTGCTGAGCAAAACGCTGCACGATCTGGAGATCAAAGCGGTGGGGTTCAGCGACGGCAACGACGAAGATAAAGTGTATGAGGCCGCGAAGCTGGCGTGGCAGCGCGGGCGCGTCGCGATGATTCTGATTGAAACGCCGGCCAACCCCACCAACAGTCTGGTAGATATCCAACTGATGCGTCAGGTGGCAGAGGTGATCACCCAGCAGCAGGGCTCCCGGCCGATTCTCGCCTGCGACAACACCCTACTCGGCCCGCTGTTTCAGCGTCCGCTGCAGCACGGCGCGGATATCTCGCTCTATTCGCTGACCAAATATGTCGGCGGTCATTCCGATTTGATTGCCGGCGCCGCGCTGGGCAGCCGGGCGTTAATAAACAAAGTGCGTTCGCTGCGCAGCGCGATTGGCACCCAGCTCGATCCGCACTCCAGCTGGATGATTGGCCGCTCACTGGAAACGCTATCGCTGCGCATGGAGAAAGCCGCCAGCAATGCGGAACAGGTCGCGGCATTTTTACGCGATCACGCGCAGGTGGCGAAACTGCACTGGTTGCCCTATCTCGACGCCAGCAGTCCGGCAGGAGAAACCTGGCAGCGCCAGTGCAGTGGCGCCGGTTCCACCTTCTCCTTTGATATCGAGGGCGGCCAGGCTGCGGCATTCCGCTTTCTCAACGCGCTGGCGCTGTTCAAACTGGCGGTGAGCCTCGGCGGCACCGAGTCGCTCGCCAGCCATCCCGCCAGCACCACCCATTCCGGCGTACCGCAGGAGGTGCGGGAGCGCATTGGCATCACCGACGCGACGGTGCGCCTGTCGATCGGCATCGAACATGCCGATGATTTGATTGAGGATATCCGCCTGGCGCTGGAAGCAGCCGTCAGCTCACCGTAAAGCCCAGCATCATGCCGGTATCCTCATGCTCCAGCAGATGGCAGTGCGCCATATAGGCATTTTCGCTATCGGCGACGTAGTTGAAGCGCACCAGCACTTCACTGCGCCAGCCGTTGACGCTGACCATGTCTTTCCAGCCGGCACGATGCGCCGCAGGCGGCTTGCCGTTCTCGGTCAGAATGCGGAACTGCGTGCCGTGAATGTGGAACGGATGCAGCATGGCGTCGCCTTCGCCGGAGATGGTCCATTTTTCATATTTGCCCAGCGGCACGGCAAACATGGGCTTTTCCATGTTAAAGGCCTGGCCGTTGATTTTGTTGCCGTTGTGGAAATCATATGCGGCGCTGCTGGCAGGGTTGCCCTGATCCATCGCCATATCGCCGTGATCCATGTTGCCATGATCCATCGCGCCATGGTCCATGTTCATGCTGCCATGATCCATCGCTTTGCCCGCGCCGTGCTGGCTGCCCATCGCTTTGGCACCGTAGCGCTGCTGCAGCGCCTGCATGCCCTGCTGATCCAGCTGCGGATCCATCATCAGCTGTAGCCAGCGGCTCTGCAGCCCTTCCGTTGCCGGCAGCGGCGGCACATCCACCAGCTGGTCCGGCAGCGTACCGCTGGCCATCACGCGCAGCGGCAGAATCTGCACCAGCGGCAGCGGCTGATCGAACGGCGCCAGCGTCATGCCCATCTGCGTGACCGGCAGCGTTACGATATCGAAGGTTTTGCCGTCTGAAGTATCCACCAGCACTTCAAAGCGCTCGCCCGGCAGCAGCGGCAGGCTCTCCACCTTCACCGGTTCAGCCAGCAGGCCACCGTCGCTCGCCACCACGTACAGCGGACGTTTATCGCTGGCGGCGATGTGCAGCGAGCGCGCGTTGCAGCCGTTGAGCAGGCGCAGCCGCAGCCAGCCGCGCGGCACCGCGTGCTGCGGATACGGCACGCCGTTGGTCAGCATCAAATCGCCAAACCAGCCCACGGCGGCGCGCATGATATCCAGCTGATAATCGATACGCGTACCGTCCTGAGTGAGCTGCTTATCCTGGAAAATCAGCGGCACATCATCTTCGCCCCACTGCATCGGCAGCCGCAGCTTGCCGGACGCCTCATCTTCCAGCAGTACCAGCCCCGCCAGCCCCTGCGCCACCTGATAGCCGGTTTTGCCGTGCTGATGCGGATGGAACCAGCAGGTCGCCGCCGGTTGATCGGGGGTAAAACTCACCTGACGCGTGGCGCCGGGCGCAATCAGCGCCTGCGGACCGCCATCCACCACGCCGGGAATTTCCAGCCCGTGCCAGTGCAGCGTGGTGGCTTCCGGCAGGCGATTATGAATATTGACGGTGACGCTTTTCTCACGCTGCAGCCGCAGCGCCGGGCCGAGCAGGCTACCGTTGTAACCCCAGGTTGGGACGGATTTGCCGTTCCACTGGCTGCTGCCGGTCATGGCGGTCAGCGTGTACTGGCCGTGTGCATCGGGCTCCAGCAGCGACGGGATGTGCAACAGCGGGCGCGTAGCGGCCATCAGCGAGCGGCTCCAGAAGGGCAGCGCGCCGGCTGCACTGAGGGCGGCAGTCAGCTTGAGAAAATGACGACGTTGCATATTCATATCCTTATCGTGAATAGGGGCACAGCGTAAACCTTTCCCCTGCGGGAGGGTCAAGCGATGAAAGCGCCCGCCGGGATAAAAAACGCGCCAGTGGCCCATTTAGCCAAATTTAGCGGAATCCCGGCAATAACTGTGCTAACGTCATTAAATTGTCCCTTGTTGAGAACGATTATGACGAAAAGCATCAAGATCCTGCTGCTGGCGGGACTCCTTGGCTTCTCCTCCACCAGTTTTGCCCTGAGCGAATCCGAAGCAGAAGATCTGGCTGACCTCACCGCCGTGTTTGTCTATCTGAAAAATGATTGCGGCTATCAGGATCTGCCCGACGCGCAGATTCGTAAAGCACTGGTGTTTTTTGCCCAGCAAAACCGCTGGGATCTGAGCAATTACAGCGCTTACAACATGAAATCCCTCGGTGAAGAGAGCTACAAAGATTTGAGCGGTATCGCCATCACCAACGACAAAAAGTGTAAGTCGCTGGCGCGCGATTCCCTCAGCCTGCTTGCCTACGTGAAATAATCCTCCGCCCTGCGCTGCTGTTAACGCCCTGACCGTGCAAGCACGGTCATAATTCGTTATGCTTTTTTCTGGCATTATTGCGCGTTAACAGCATAAGGAGCGCTCCGGCATGGCCGACAAAGAGACCTGGCATGAGACGCTGCATAGCGGCTTTGGCCAATATTTCAGCGTAGACAATCTGCTATACCGCGATAAAACCGCGCATCAGGATCTGGTGATCTTTGAGAACGCCGCGTTTGGCCGCGTGATGGCGCTGGACGGCGTGGTGCAAACCACCGAGCGCGATGAGTTTATTTATCACGAAATGATGACGCACGTGCCGATTCTGGCGCACGGCAATGCCCGGCGCGTATTGATTATCGGCGGCGGTGACGGCGCGATGCTGCGCGAGGTCGCCCGGCATCAGCGCGTTGAGCACATCACCATGGTGGAAATTGATGCCGGCGTGGTGAATTTCTGTCAAACCTATCTGCCTAACCACAGCGCCGGCGCTTACGACGATCCGCGTCTGCATCTGGTGATCGACAATGGCGTTAACTTCGTCAGCCAGACGCAGGAACGGTTTGATGTGATCATCTCCGACTGTACCGATCCAATCGGTCCCGGCGAGAGTCTGTTCACCTCGGCGTTTTATGCCGGCTGCAAACAGGCGCTCAATCCCGGTGGCGTGTTTGTCGCGCAGAACGGCGTCTGCTTCCTGCAGCAGGATGAAGCGGTCAACAGCCACCGCAAACTCAGCCACTATTTCGCTGACGTCAGCTTTTATCAGGCGGCGATTCCGACCTACTACGGCGGCATCATGACCTTCGCCTGGGCGAGCGACAATCCGGCGCTGCGCCAGCCGGACCTTGCGACGCTGCAGTCACGTTTTGCCGCGGCCGGACTGCCCTGCCGTTACTACACGCCACAGCTGCACATCGGCAGCTTTGCCCTGCCGCAATATCTTTTAAACGCGCTCAGCTGACCTCAGGAGGTGAACCCAATTGCAAAAGCTAAAACTACATGGCTTCAATAATCTGACCAAAAGCCTGAGTTTTTGTATCTACGACATTTGCTATGCCAATAGCGAAGCCGAACGTGATGGCTATATCGCCTATATTGATGAGCAATATAACGCCAACCGCCTGACGGAAATCCTCACCGAGACCTGCTCGATTATCGGTGCTAACGTGCTGAATATCGCGCGCCAGGATTATGAGCCGCAGGGTGCCAGCGTGACGATTCTGGTCAGCGAAGAGCCGATCAATCCGCAGGATATCGATAACTCCGAGCATCCCGGTCCGCTGCCCAATTCGGTGGTGGCGCACCTCGACAAAAGTCACATCTGCGTGCACACCTATCCGGAGAGTCACCCGGAAGGCGGTTTATGTACCTTCCGCGCCGACATTGAAGTCTCGACCTGCGGCGTGATTTCGCCCCTGAAGGCGCTGAATTATCTCATCCACCAGCTGGAGTCGGATATCGTGACCGTGGATTACCGCGTGCGCGGCTTCACCCGCGACGTCAATGGCGTGAAGCATTTCATCGACCATGAGATCAATTCCATTCAGAACTTCATGTCCGAGGATATGAAAGCGATGTACGACATGGTGGACGTCAACGTTTATCAGGAAAACATCTTTCATACCAAGATGTTGCTGAAAGAATTTGATCTGAAGTATTACCTGTTCAACACCAAACCTGAAGAGCTGAGCCCGCAGGAACACAAGCGCATTACCAATCTGCTGTGGAAGGAGATGCGTGAGATTTACTACGGACGCAATATCCCGGCGACGGGATTGAAGTTGTTATAACTCAGCGCCAGCAGTGGGTGAAGGCTGCGCCGCGGTAGCGCAGCGCACGTCATTCACCCGCTGATGCGGGCGGCACATTTACGTGGTCAGCTGCAGGCCAATGCCGCGCTCGCGCAAATCACGGCATACCGCTTCATCAAGGCGGGAATCGGTCACCACATCGGTCAGGCTATCAATCGGTGCCGCGCAGTACAGCGACCATGAGCCATATTTACTGCTGTCGGCCAGCAGAATGCGCCGGCGCGCGTTGGCCAGCAGATCCATCTTCAGCCCGGCTTTGTCTTCCGTCGGCGTGGTAATACCGCGCTCAATACTCCATGAGTTACAGCTGACAAACGCGATGTCCGGATTGATACTGCGCAGCAGGCGCCGGCCGTGCTCACCAATGCATGACTGGCTGGAGTCGTCGATGCGGCCGCCGATGATGGTGGTCTCAATCTGTTTAAACTCCGACAAAAACAGCGCAATGTGCAGATCGGCGGTGATCACCCGCAGCTGCAAATGAGTCAGCTGTCGTGCCAGTTCCAGCATGGTGGTGCCGGCATCCAGCACCACCGCATCGCCGGACTGCACATAGCTGGCGGCGAACTGCGCGATGGCCTGCTTCTCCGCCAGGTTACGCTGCATCTTCTCCAGCGTGGTCGGCTGCGTCGGGATAAAGCGGTTCAGCGTGACGCCGCCGTGGCTGCGGCTAATCACCCCTTCCTTGTCCAGCTTAATCAGATCGCGGCGAATGGTGGCTGGCGAAGCAGAAATGGCGCTCACCAGCTGTTCAACAGTGACCAGATTATGACTTTTGAGATAGTCCATAATCTGGTCGAGACGGCTTTGTCCCTTCATATTTCCCTATGCAAGCTGCATCGCGAGTTTTATCGAGATCGCCATGCTCGCAGAGTTCGCTTTACCTGTCCAGGCGATATCAAATGCCGTGCCGTGGTCGGCGGAAGTGCGGATAAACGGCAGTCCCGCCGTAATGTTGACGCCATCGTAAAAGCCAAGAAGTTTCAACGGGATATGTCCCTGATCGTGGTACATCGCCACTACCATATCGTACTGCCCCTGCTGGCACTGTAAAAACACCGTATCCGGCGGGCACGGGCCATGGACATCAATGCCCTGCTGCTTCATTGCCTGGATGGCTGGCGTCACCGTGGTGATCTCTTCATCACCAAACAGGCCATTCTCGCCCGCGTGCGGATTGACCCCGGCGACCGCGATGCGCGGTTGGTCATAGCCCACGCGGCGCAGGAAGCTGTCAGCCATGCCGATCACCGTCTGAATACGTGCGCCGTTCAGCGTGTCGAGGAACTTACGCAGCGCGATGTGCGTGGTCACGTGGATCACTTTCAGATGGTCGGTATACAGCACCATGGCGTAATTTTTGGTCTGGGTCAGCTGTGCCAGCAGTTCAGTGTGACCGGGATAAAGGTGGCCCGCCGCGTGCAGCGCCTCTTTGTTCAGCGGGGCGGTAGCAATCGCCTGCACGTCGCCCGCCAGCGCCAGTTCGGTGGCGCGCTTCACGCAGCGCCAGGCCAGATCGCCGGCCTGCTTCTGTACCTTGCCCGGCTGCAGCGCGTCAGGATCGGCCAGCGGCTCATCGATGACGTTAATGATGCCCGGTGCGAAATGCGCATCCTGCACGCTGTCCAGCACGCGCAGCTCGGCGTGCGGCGTAATATTCAATGCCAGCACCCGCCGCAGTGTCGCGGCACAGCCGACCACCACCGCCGGAATGCCCGCCAGCTCCCCTTCAGCCAGCGCTTTAATGATGATTTCCGGGCTGATGCCCGCCGGATCGCCCATGGTCACAGCAATAGTGTTATTCACTCGACTTCTCCTCAATAAAACGAATGGCTTCCGCCAGGGTGTTTTCATCACCAAAGCCACCCGCTTTGGTCATCACCGGCAGGTGTAATTCACTGTTAAGCAGAACCCCGTGCGGCACACAGCCCGCCACCTGGCCCTGAATCTGAAAGCCGCTGGCCCCGAGCGCCTGCGCCACCGCGATGGCCACGTCACCGCCGGAAAGAAACAGGCCGGCAGGCTGAATGTGCGCGCAGACGGCGCGCGTCAGCTGTGCCAGAAACTGGCAGATGCGCTCACCGAGTTGCTGGCGCGTAATCTGCTGCTGCTGACACAGCTGCGCAATCGCGTGGCGCTGGTCAGCCTGTTGCGTAGTGCGCACCACACAGTGCACGCCCTCGCGCAGCGCCTGGACCATCGCCTGCTGCCAGGCCGCCGCCTGCGGCCATGCCGGTGTGGCAAACAGCTGGCAAATATCAATATCAATCAAGCGAATGTCACGCTGGCTGGCGAGCCGGGCGATTTGCTGCTGCGCCATGGCGCTCATCGAACCGACTATCGCCAGCACCGGGCGAGAGGGCCGCGCAGCAAGATGCGCACCCAGCGCATCGCTTAACCCGGACGCGCCGACCAGCAGCGGACGTTCCGGCAGCGTCGCGGCCGCCGCGATAATAGTGTCGATATCCGCCTGCAGTTCCGCGTCCAGTACCAGCAGGCCCTGACTGGTCGCCAGCCGTGCGGCCAGCATGCCGCTGCGTACCGTGGCAAGATCGATCTGCTCGCCCGGCAGATCGCATTGCATCTGCAGGCGCGTCAGCACGTTACTGCTGGTCACCGGGGTTTTAGGATCGCTGGCAAATTCGGTGTCAGTCAGGCGCTGTTGATGGATCCACACTTCCCCGCCGCGCGTGATGCGGCCCAGCTTAGGCACCGCCGGCACCACCAGCGCCAGCCGTTTCGCGCTAACCTGCAGCGCGGCCGCCACCTCAGCGCCTGGATTGCCGCGCAGCGTTGAGTCAATCTTCTTAAACAGCCAGCCGTGTTGCGCTATCTGCTGATGCGGCTGCATGGCGGCATGCGTGCGGCTGGCGGCTTCCGCTGCGCTGACCGCACGGCTATCGGT
The DNA here is from genome assembly GCF_016643525.1 of Pantoea sp. Morm. Classification (NCBI taxonomy): domain Bacteria; kingdom Pseudomonadati; phylum Pseudomonadota; class Gammaproteobacteria; order Enterobacterales; family Erwiniaceae; genus Pantoea; species Pantoea sp. Morm. Next base: position 55,434 of record NZ_VOQX01000027.1, read on the forward strand.
GCTGATCACCAGCACATCCGCTGCGCCGGCATCCGGGGGTGTCAGGTTATTGAACAGCACGTGGACGCGCGCGCCAGCCAGCGCGAAGCCGCTGCCTGCGTCATTGGCGCCGGTAAAATCGTCGGCAATCACCAGAACGGGCGTTTTCCATGGCGATGAAGTCATTCTCTCTCCTGTCACGGCCCCTTGCCGTGCTGCATTTGATTATATTCAATCATGATTGATTATATGTGAGCAAGATCAAATTAATTGAAATCGATATCGCCTATAAATTTAGCCTCAGAAAGGGATACACCCCGCACAGCATTGAGCAAACCTAATCATAATGTGCAAAACCGTTATAAGGGCATGACATGAATATCAACAGCACCGTGATCAGTGGCTATCAGGCTCTGAACGATCTCAGCTATTTACTGCAGGATAAGCAGAAGGCGTTGCTGGTCACGGATAAAAACATTCTGGGTATTCCGGCGGTGCAGGCGCTTATCGCCCGGCTGCAGCAGCAGATCGCCAGCCTGAGCCTGGTTGATACGGTGCCGCCCGAGCCGAGCCAGCATGATGTGGCGGCGATTGTTGCGGCGCTGCCGCACGGCGACGTCGATCTGGTGATCGGCATTGGCGGCGGCAGCGTGCTGGATGTGGCGAAGCTGCTTTCAGTGCTGTGCGTGGCCGATGCGCCAACCCTGACGGCGCTGCTGGCCGGTGAGAAGCCGCACACGCGTACTGCTTCTTTACTGATCCCGACCACGGCCGGCACCGGCTCGGAAGCCACGCCCAACGCCATCCTTGCCATTCCGGAGAAAGAGACCAAGGTCGGTATTATTTCGCCGGTGATGCTGCCGGACTACGTGGCGCTGATTCCGGAACTGACCACCAGCATGCCGGCGCACATCGCCTCGTCGACCGGAATTGATGCGCTGTGCCACCTGATTGAGTGCTTCACCGCCACCGTGGCCAATCCGGTGAGTGATAACTATGCGCTGATCGGCATGAAAAAGCTGTTCGCCAGCTTCGAAAAGACCCTTGCCGCACCGGACAACCTGGAAGCACGGCTGAATATGTTGTGGGCGTCCTACTACGGCGGAGCGGCGATCGCCCATGCCGGGACGCACCTGGTGCACGCCATGTCCTATCCGCTGGGCGGCAAGTATCATCTGCCGCACGGCGTGGCCAACGCCATTCTGCTGGCGCCGTGCATGCAGTTTGTGCGTCCGGCGGCGGTGAGCAAGTTCGCGCAGGCCTACGATCTGCTGCCGGATGCCGATAGCGCACTGGATGAAGAGGCCAAATCGCACGCACTGGTGGCCTATTTCGCCGCGCTGGTGCAGCGCCTTAAACTGCCGGCCAGCCTGGAAGCGCTGGGTATCGGGCCGGATCATCTGCCGTATCTGGTCGAAGCCGCGCTGGACGTGCAGCGCCTGATGAAGAATGTACCGATGAAAGTCAGCGCCGACGATGTGCGCAACGTCTACCTGACGCTGTTTCCGGCGTTAAATCACTCAGCATGAGCGGGGAAATCATGAGCAACACCATTCAGGGCGTACTGACCGCCATCGTCACCACTTTTGATCGCGACGGAGCCTACAATCCTGCCGCGCAGCGTGAACAGATTCAGCGTCAGCTGAGCGCTGGCAACGGTATTTTCTGCGGCGGCACCAACGGGGAGTTTTTCGTGCTGAACGAGCAGGAAAAGCTGGCGGTGACCGAGACCTGCGTCGACGAAGTAAACGGCACTGCACCGGTGGTGGCGCACATTGGCGAGATCTCGACGCGTGAGACTATCCGGCTGGGCAGGCAGGTGGCAAAGCTGGGCGTGGATGCCGTCTCGGTGATCACCCCTTACTTTGTCCCGCTTAAACAGGAAGAGCTAATTGATCACTACCGCGCCGTGGCCGACGCCCTCGACGTCCCGCTGTTTCTCTACAACATTCCGGCACGCACCGGTAATACGCTGCTGCCGGAAACCGTGCGCACGCTGGCAGCGCATCCCAACATCATTGGCATCAAAGACAGCGCCGGCAGCTACGAAAGCCTGAGCGGCTTTCTGCAGGCAGCGGCAGGTATTGCGCATTTCAACGTGCTGAACGGGCCGGATTCACTGATTCATCAGGGCTTTGTCGATGGCTGCTCCGCCTGTATTTCCGGGCTGGCTAACGTGGCGCCGAAAGAGATTAACGCCATCTGGGCGCGCTTCCATGCCGGTGACATCGCCGGATCGCGCGCCGCTCAGGAGAACGTCACCGGCCTGCGTACCGATCTCTACAGCATTGGTTTTTCCCCGGCGGCGGTGAAAAAAGCCGTGGCGCTGCTCGGCTATGAGGTCGGCGACAGCCGCTATGCGGTGCGCTTCTCTGCGGAGGAAGAGCAGAAGATCCGCCAGATCGTTAATCAGTATTTGCAGTAAAGCCAGCAAATTCAAAGCACTTACCGCACGCAGCTGTGGTAGCGGCGCGATTCATCGCGCAATACAGGCGCCGCTACCCCGCCTGCCGCCATCAGGCTTAGGGTTAATCTGACGGTGGCGGGGCGGATTCAGGCAGCGATGGCTGCTGTTATTAACACCGGGACGCATTTGCTATGAAAGTCATCTGTACTTCACCTTCGTTCGCCCGCTACGACGCCGCGCCGATCGACACACTGCGCCAGCAGGGCTTTGAGCTGATTACGCTGCCCGCCGACGCGCCGCTCAGCGCGCTGGCGCCGCATCTCGCCGACACCGTCGCCCTGATCGTGGCCTTCACCGAGGTCAACGATGCGCTGCTGTCGCTGGCACCGCAGCTGAAAATTGTCTGCAAGCACGGCGTAGGCGTCGATAACATCGACCTCAACGCGACGCGTGCGCGCGGTATTTACGTGACGAACGTGCCGGACGCGAACAAACACGCGGTTGCCGATTTCGCCTTTGCGCTGATTCTCAATAGCGCGCGCCAGATCACCACCGCCGCAATAGAGACCCGCGCCGGCCACTGGCCACGCATTTTTGCCACCGATGTCTACGGCAAAACGCTCGGCATCATCGGCCTGGGCAATATCGGTAAGCAGGTGGCACTGCGCGCTAAAGGCTTCAATATGCGCATCCTCGCCTTCGATTTTTACCCCGATGACGCCTTCGCCGCCGAACACGGCGTGACGTTTGTCAGCCTCGATCAGCTGACGGAGCACAGCGACTTCATCACCTTACATATGCCGCTCACCGACCAGACGCAAAACCTGTTCGACGCTGCGCGCCTGAAGCGCATGAAAAAGAGCGCGTTTCTCATCAACGCGTCACGCGGTGGCGTGGTGAATGAGCAGGATCTCTACCAGGCATTGCAGGATAACGTGATTGCCGGTGCGGCGGCGGATGTCTTTGTGCAGGAGCCGCTGACGCAGCATCCGCTGTTCACCCTGAGCAACTTTATCCCCACGGCGCACCTTGCCGGTTATACCGACGGTGCCATCAGCGCCATCGGCGAACGCTGCGTGACACAGATTGTGCAGTGTATAAAACAGGGCGAACGCCCGATGAATGTCATGAACGGGCTGGCCTGACGCCGCCCTCCTCTGTCACCCTTTTCGCGTGGATAATGATTATGACCAACACCGCACGCTCAACACGCATCAGATGGTGGATCGCTGGCCTGATGTGGCTGGCCATTGCCATTAACTATAATGATCGTACCGTACTCTCTGCCGCCGCACCGCACCTGATCACCGAGCTCGACATCAATCCGGAGATGATGGGCTTTATCATGGCGGCATTTTTCTGGTCTTATGCGCTGTTGCAGATCCCGGCAGGCTGGTTTGCCGACCGCTTCGGCCAGAAAAAAGGCCTCGGCATCGCTGTCGGCTGGTGGTCGATCGCCACCATGGCGATGGGGCTCGCCACCGGCTTTAAATCGCTGCTGGCGCTGCGTCTGGCGCTCGGCGTGGGTGAAGCAGCGGCTTATCCCAGCAACGCCGGTATTACCGCGCGCTGGTTCCCGGATCGCGAGCGCGCCACCGTCTCCGGCCTGTTCGACAGCGCATCAAAATTTGGCGGGGCCGTCGCCATGCCGCTGATCGTCTTTATGATCGCGCTGTTCGACTGGCGTCTGACCTTTCTGGCGATTGGTGCCGTCGGGCTGATCTGGGTCATCGCCTGGTACTTCATTTATGCCGAGAACCCGGAAGACCACAAAGCGATCAGCGCCGATGAAGTGCGCCTGATCCGCGATGGCCAGGCGCAGAAGCACGGCGATAAGAACGTGCGGCCGATGAAGTGGTACAAGCTGCTGCGCTACCGCAACATCTGGGCGATGTGTATTGGCTTCTTCACCATCAATTACACCTCCTACTTCTTTATCACCTGGCTGCCAACCTACCTGGTGAAAGACAAAGGGATGGATTTCCTGAAAATGGGCATGGTGGCGGCGCTGCCGCTGATCTGCGGTATGGTGATTGAGGTGCTGGCGGGCTGGGCGTCGGACCGTATGGTGCACAAAAAAGTGCTGTCGCTGACCGCCACGCGCAAGCTGTTCCTGACGATTGGCCTGCTGATGGCGCTGTGCATCGGGTTCGCGCCATTCACCGATTCCGTGTTCATGACGGTGCTGCTGCTGTGTATTGCTAAGTCCGGCACCACCGTCGCGGCATCTCAGGTGTGGGCGCTGCCGGGCGATGTTGCGCCCACCAACAGCGTGTCAATTGTTGCCGGGCTGCAGGATACCGTCTCCAATATGGGCGGCGCGGGC
>NZ_VOQX01000270.1:0-761 GCF_016643525.1 Pantoea sp. Morm
CGTGCATTCGATCAGATCGATAACGCGCCAGAAGAGAAGGCTCGTGGTATCACCATCAACACCTCTCACGTTGAATATGAAACCCCGACCCGTCACTACGCACACGTTGACTGCCCAGGCCACGCCGACTATGTGAAAAACATGATCACCGGTGCTGCGCAGATGGACGGCGCGATCCTGGTTGTTGCTGCGACTGATGGCCCAATGCCACAGACCCGTGAGCACATCCTGCTGGGTCGTCAGGTTGGCGTTCCTTACATCATCGTGTTCCTGAACAAGTGCGACATGGTTGATGACGAAGAGCTGCTGGAACTGGTTGAGATGGAAGTGCGTGACCTGCTGTCTGCTTACGACTTCCCTGGCGACGATACCCCAATCGTACGCGGTTCTGCGCTGAAAGCGCTGGAAGGCGAAGCTGAGTGGGAAGCGAAAATCGTTGAGCTGGCTGAGCACCTGGATAGCTACATCCCGGATCCAGTCCGTGCTATCGACCTGCCGTTCCTGCTGCCAATCGAAGACGTATTCTCAATCTCTGGCCGTGGTACCGTTGTTACCGGTCGTGTTGAGCGCGGCATCGTGAAAGTGGGCGACGAAGTAGAAATCGTTGGTATCAAAGCGACTGCCAAGTCTACCTGTACCGGTGTTGAAATGTTCCGCAAACTGCTGGACCAGGGTCAGGCAGGCGAGAACTGTGGTGTTCTGCTGCGCGGTATCAAGCGTGAAGAGATCCAGCGTGGTCAGGTTCTGGCTAAGCCAGGCAC
>NZ_VOQX01000271.1:0-725 GCF_016643525.1 Pantoea sp. Morm
GGTTCATATCACCTTACCGTCGCTTTTCGCAGATTAGCACGTCCTTCATCGCCTCTGACTGCCAGGGCATCCACCGTGTACGCTTAGTCGCTTAACCTCACAACCCACAGGCGTTTTGCAACGCTGCAGACTGCAAGCATTTGAGAGACCCGAACGCATCGTAAATTTCATTCTTATTACGGAGAATGAAAACGACGCGTCGTTTCAAATTTTCAGCTTGTTCCGGATTGTTAAAGAGCAATAACTTCGCAATGCATTCAGTAAATGCATTCTGAAGTTGTATCAACGCGGGTTCGTTGATGGTGGAGCTAAGCGGGATCGAACCGCTGACCTCCTGCGTGCAAGGCAGGCGCTCTCCCAGCTGAGCTATAGCCCCGATGAGTGTTGTAAAACGCATGAGTACCAAGGAGAATCATTTTTCAGGCAAGGCGCAGGGTCGCGACGCATAGTCTTCTATGCGAGCGGCGCTGTAACGCAGCATGAGAAATGATTTGGTAGGCCTGAGTGGACTTGAACCACCGACCTCACCCTTATCAGGGGTGCGCTCTAACCACCTGAGCTACAAGCCTGCAGGCGTTTTACGCTCTTCTCTAAGTTCATCAGACAATCTGTGTGAGCACTTCGCGGGAAGGTATCTTCAGGTAAGGAGGTGATCCAACCGCAGGTTCCCCTACGGTTACCTTGTTACGACTTCACCCCAGTCATGAATCACAAAGTGGTAAGCG
>NZ_VOQX01000272.1:0-713 GCF_016643525.1 Pantoea sp. Morm
TACAGCCGGAGATCAGCAGGAAAATCGCCACGATGGTATTAATGGTCGGGCTATTGAAGTAGCCGATGCTGGCATCATGGGTAGAAAAACCGCCGATGGCGATGGTCGAGAAGCTGTGGCCGATAGCATCAAACATCGGCATGCCCGCCAGCCACAGCGCCAGCGCACAGGCCACCGTCAGCAGCACATAAATCAGCCACAGGGTTTTAGCCGTTTCGGCAATGCGCGGGCGCATTTTGTTATCTTTCAGCGGTCCCGGCATCTCGGCGCGGTACAGCTGCATGCCGCCGACGCCAAGAATCGGCAGAATGGCCACCGCCAGCACGATGATCCCCATGCCGCCAAGCCACTGCAGCATCTGGCGATAGAACAGAATCGCTTTGGGCAGCGAGTCGAGCCCTACTAACGTAGTGGCACCGGTGGTGGTTAAGCCAGAGAACGATTCGAAGAAGGCGTCGGTCACCGACAGATGTGGCTGCTCGGCGAAGATAAACGGCATTGCCCCCACGCTGCCCAGCACGGTCCAGAACAGCACCACAATCAGAAAGCCTTCACGCGGTTTCAGCTCACTTTTTTGTTTGCGGTTGGGCCACCACAGCAGCGAACCGATGACGATCGCCATCATAAACGTCTGACTGAACGCGCGCCCGGCACCGTCGCGATAAATCAGGGCCACTAAGCCAGGCAGGATCATGGTTACAGAGAACAGAATC
>NZ_VOQX01000273.1:0-701 GCF_016643525.1 Pantoea sp. Morm
ACGGCTGTAGCGGTTCATATCACCTTACCGTCGCTTTTCGCAGATTAGCACGTCCTTCATCGCCTCTGACTGCCAGGGCATCCACCGTGTACGCTTAGTCGCTTAACCTCACAACCCACAGGCGTTTATCTGTCTGCCGTAACGGCTGCGCGTAAAGAATGCGTCGTTGCGCGGTGCCCGCCATGCTCACGTACTTCAGTACGCTCCGCTGGCTGTGCGCCGTCGCGCCTTGCCTTCTTTACTGCTCGCTCGCTACTGCATCACAGTTGCTTGTAAGCTGTAAGCTTTTGAGAGACTCGAACGCATCGTCATTTCATTCTTATTACGGAGAATGAATACGACGCGTCGTTTCAAATTTTCAGCTTGTTCCGGATTGTTAAAGAGCAAATACTTCGCAGCATGCTTAATCAGCACACTCTGAAGTATTATCGGTAACGCCTTTCACTCATTACCAGCAAGTGGCGTCCCCTAGGGGATTCGAACCCCTGTTACCGCCGTGAAAGGGCGGTGTCCTAGGCCTCTAGACGAAGGGGACACTGAAGTCTCTTTCGTAAGACGCTTTGCTCATTACTTTTTCATCAGACAATCTGTGTGAGCACTTCGCGGGAAGGTATCTTCAGGTAAGGAGGTGATCCAACCGCAGGTTCCCCTACGGTTACCTTGTTACGACTTCACCCCAGTCATGAATCACAAAGTGGTAA
>NZ_VOQX01000274.1:0-685 GCF_016643525.1 Pantoea sp. Morm
TTCTCGCCATCTCGGCGCACTGGTACACGCGCGGTACGGCGGTGACGGCGATGAGCAATCCGCGCACCATCCATGATTTTGGAGGCTTCCCGCAGGCGCTGTTCGACGTGCGCTATCCGGCGCCGGGTTCGCCAGCGCTGGCACAGCGCGTTATCGATCTGCTGGCGCCGGTGGCGGTGCAGGCCGATCAGCAGTGGGGCTTTGATCACGGCTCGTGGGGCGTGCTGGCGAAGATGTATCCACAGGCAGACATTCCGCTGATTCAGCTCAGTATTGATGGCACCCAGCCGGCGGCGTGGCATTTTGCGCTGGGACGTAAACTGGCGGCGCTGCGTGACGAAGGCGTGATGCTGGTGGCCAGTGGCAACGTGGTGCATAACCTGCGCATGATTCGCTGGCAGGGCGCGGAAAGCGCTTATCCGTGGGCGGAGAGCTTCAACCAGTTTGTGCGCGATAATCTGGACTACGAAGGCGAGGCGGTGCAGCATCCGCTGGTGAATTATCAGCAGCATGAAGGCGCGCAGCTGGCTAACCCGACGCCGGAGCACTATCTGCCGCTGCTGTATATTCTCGGCGCGCGAGCTGAAGGTGAGGCGGTGAGCATCCCGGTGGAAGGCATGGAGATGGGTTCGATCAGTATGCTGTCAGTGCAGGTTGGCTGACACCTGTGCCGCCCGCAGACCGG
>NZ_VOQX01000275.1:0-676 GCF_016643525.1 Pantoea sp. Morm
CATGTGGAATAGCTTAGCCAGGCCCCAGGCGGCAAGTGGCATCACCAGATAGTGCAAAAAGGTGCCGGCGATAACCGGTGCCGGACGTGTCAGCACACGTTTGAAATCATCAATATTCAGCGTCACACCCATGCCGAACATGATCAGCATTAGCAGGTAAGTGACCCACGGCCCAATGCCGAGGAATGTCGAGGGCGAGTAATACGCCGCGACCGAGAGCAGCACGGCCCAGAGTGGGAACAGGCGGGTTAATTTGGCGAGCATGGAGAGACTTCCTTAGATATTTTTTAATTTATTTCATATGCCACAGATGAAGTGCCGCGCGGGGAACGACCACAGCGACGGACGCGGGATCATAACATTTCATTATCGTGACGTAAGGCGGGAAGTCGCTGGCAGGATAAAATGCGGATCGTCTGCGGTCGATCCGCGCTTTGTAGAGAAATTACTCTGCTTTTTCCAGTAAAACGCGGTAGATCACACCACCGATTGCCGCACCGATGATCGGCATCAGCCAGAACATCCAGAGTTGCTGCAATGCCCAACCGCCCTGGAAAATCGCCACACCGGTGCTGCGTGCTGGATTGACGGAGGTATTGGTCACCGGAATGCTCACCAGATGGATCAGCGTTAGCGCCAGCCCCATGGCAGTCGGTGCGAAACCGGCAGGTGCGCG
>NZ_VOQX01000276.1:0-669 GCF_016643525.1 Pantoea sp. Morm
TTGTCAACCAGGGTGGTCTTACCATGGTCAACGTGCGCGATGATGGCGATGTTACGCAAATTTTCGATCACAGCTTTGCCTCAGGCATTATAGAAATAACGCGGTATTGTACACGGATTAAGCGAAAGACTGAACATGATCACAGTTTTCGCCGAAAGATTCTCGCAGTGCGCGTTTTTAGCACCAATAACGGTGCATTAAGCTGCACTTTGATGGCGCTTTGCACCATTTAAGTGCTTGCCCCTAAACTGACGGCACTATTTTGGTGCATTCCATCCACGCTGGTGCAGCCGTCGTCTCACCGCAGGGCGCATCACAGCGCCATTTTCACCATTGTAATAAAGTTGGCACAGAATTCGCTTTATATCTTTTAAGCGAAAACGACAGTTGCACAACGGTTGAAGAGCTTGCCGAGATCTTGGTCAGGGGTGGTCAGTAGTCGTGACACATTCCCGGCAACAGAAGTTCTCTCACCACGACGACAAAATGACCATTTCCAGGAGAGTTGAGTATGTCCGCTGAACACGTTCTCTCGATGATGAACGAGCACGAAGTTAAGTTTGTTGACCTGCGTTTTACCGATACCAAAGGTAAAGAACAGCACGTTACTATCCCTGCTCACCAGGTTAACGCTGACTTCTTCGAAGAAGGCAAAATGTTCGATGGCTC
>NZ_VOQX01000277.1:0-668 GCF_016643525.1 Pantoea sp. Morm
ACGCATACCGCCAACCACACGGTGTCCTTTCAGTGCATGCAGGCCTGCCTGCAGAGACTCGTCCAGAAACACTTTATCCAACGCGGCATCAGCCAGCTGGAACGGCACGTTCATACGTGAACGGTTAGCAGCAGCAACATCGTTACGGTAGAAGCTGCTGTTATCGATGACGCCATAGAGCAGGTCTGCTTTCGCCTGATTGAACTTATCCATCTCAGCAACACCGCCCTTCTCTTTCAGCCATTTAAATACCAGGCCAGAGAGGTACCAGGCAAAAGTCGGCGGCGTGTTGAACATGGATTCGTTTTCAGCCAGCACCTTGTAATCAAGGATAGACGGCACATAACTTTGTGCTTTGCCCAGCAGATCTTCACGCACCACCACCAGCGTTAATCCCGCTGGACCGATGTTTTTCTGTGCGCCTGCGTAGATCACACCGTAACGGCTGACATCGATTGGGCGAGACATAATGGTTGAAGACAAGTCAGCCACCACGACTTTGTCACCAAAGTCAGGCTCTTCATCGATTGCGATGCCATCAATGGTTTCATTCGGGCAGAAATGCACATAGGCAGCATCATCGTTGAGCTGCCATTCACGCATCGGTAACAAAGCACGTTTACCGTTAAGCGTGGTTTTGACGTCGATGGTGTTCGGGGTGCAATATT
>NZ_VOQX01000278.1:0-667 GCF_016643525.1 Pantoea sp. Morm
CCGGGGATAACCAACACTACCAGTTAAATTTATTACTATCTTCCCACTCTTTGACTTCTTTCTCTGCTTGATCTTTACCGTAGCCGTAGCGCTCCTGAATGCGGCCGACTAATTGATCGCGTTTCCCTTCGGCTACGTCTAAATCGTCATCTGTAAGCTGGCCCCATTTCTCTTTCACTTTTCCTTTGAACTGCTTCCAGTTTCCGCTGATACGATCTTCGTTCATCAGTGTTCTCCTCATTTAAGTGACAGTGCCGCCTGGCATTATTTCGCGCAGCGGTTAACTGCGCAGAGATAAGCGTAGCCTATGACTGAGATTAAAAGGTGCTTAAGCGAACAAATCGGAAAATTTACGTAACGGTACTGTTTAAAGCGCAGCGGGAATTAAATCTGAAAATATAGGCTATGATTTTTCAGGGTACTCAGTGATTTATCTGCGTACCCGTTTGCTACCAGGGCATTTAGTCTTTTGTATTCAGAGAGTAAATGGTTTTAAGGAACGCGAATCGCTTGATGTCGTCCATTCCCCGTGCGGGGCTTAACGAGGCAATAGAATGGAATCCACAACGTTGGAAAAATCCTGGGGTGCTGAAATCCTTGCTGACGGCAGCGTGCGGTTTCGCCTTTGGGCACCCGGTCAGCAGCAAATTACCCTTCACGCCGATGG
>NZ_VOQX01000279.1:0-665 GCF_016643525.1 Pantoea sp. Morm
TTTCCGCCAGCCGTTGCAGTGAGCGCTGAATGGTTTGCAGCTCCCCAATCATACTGTTCACCTCATCGAGCCGTTTCGCCACGATCGCTTTTGACTCTTCACAGGTGTGATGCTCTGGATCGATGCGGATCGACAGCAGGTCGCGGATCGATTCCAGGCTGAAACCAAGCTGCCGGCCGTAACGGATAAAACGCAGCCGCTGCAGATCGTTATCGCTGTACAGACGGAAGCCGCCCTCGGTGCGTACCTCATGATCCATCATCTGCTGCTTTTCATAAAAGCGGATGGTGTCCGGCGTCACGTCCGCCAGTTTTGCCAGCTGGCCAATGCGATACATACTATTTCTCCTGCTGTAGCCGCTGACCGATCGCCGGGCGGTATTCGCCACGCAGAAAATCGGTGCTCATGCCAGCCTGCTGCAGCTTCATCTCCAGCAGCGTCAGGCGTTTGGCCAGTTCACGCGCCTCGCTGTCATCAGGATCGAGTTCGCGAAGCAGATCGCTCAGTGCCAGTGCGTCGCGGCGCATCTCCAGTTCCGGAGGGAGATAGCCGGCGTTTTTCAGCAGTCGCCAGGCGCTGCGCAATTCCGCCGGCACGCCACTGTCGTCGTCCAGCGTGAGCGGCGCACCTTCACCAGGCAGATTGCTCAGCTCGCCCTTTTCCTG
>NZ_VOQX01000028.1:0-57432 GCF_016643525.1 Pantoea sp. Morm
CACCAGCTGCAGCACTTCTTTGTTCTGCGGCTGTGGCAGCGATTCATACACGGTCAGAGCCAGCTTTTGCCCCGCCTTGGCGCGGATGCCGTCGCTGCCGGGCTGCCAGCCAGCCTCGTCAAGCAGTTGCCTGGCGCGGGCGGGATCGTATTTCAGTTTGTCCGCGAGGTTGACATACCCGGCGGCCGAGGCGGCGATCACCGAGGTGGCCTGCGGATAGTTAGGTGAAAACAGGGTTTGCACCACCTGCTGCGCGTTGGTCGCATGCAACAGCGCCTGACGTACGCGCAGATCGCTGACCAGCGGGTTGTCCGGGCGGAAGCTGATGCTGTCGTTGACGCCACGCGTCGGCGCTGCGTAAACCGGGAACGCCTGCTGCTGTGCCTGTTTTTCGTCATACGCCTGCACCTGGCGAATAAAATCGGCCTGACCGGCCAGCAGTGCGCCGATGCGCACGCTATCTTCCGGTGTGACGATAAATTTGATGCCAGCCAGATTCGCCGGTCCCTGCTGGGTGCTGTTTTTCGGTCCCCACTGGTAATCTTTGCGCGCGGTTAAATCCACTTCCCGCCCGAGCTTTTCATCGCTGACCACAAACGGCCCGGAGCCAATAATATGGCGCGCATCGCCGAGCTGGTCGAAACTACGTTGCAGCGTGCTGAGCGAAACCAGCCCGGAGCCAATGGTTGCCGTGCCCTGTAAAAATCCAGGTGAGGGCTGTTTGAAATAAAACTTCACCGTCTGGGGATCAATCACTTCGCTGCGTTCGTAATTATTAATCACTTCAGACACCGGCAGGCGCTGGGCTTTATTACCGAGTCCGTAAGTATCAAAGTTTTTCGCCACGGCATTCGCATCCAGCGGCGTGCCATCGGAAAAAGTGACGCCAGGGCGAATTTTAAAGGTGTATTCCGTTTTATCCGCGTTGCTGCTCCAGCTTTCGGCAATCCACGGTTCCACCTGCAGCGTTTTCGGATTTTGCCACGTCAGTTTGTCGGTGATCTGATTGAGAATGCCGCCGTTGGGATAAAAACCCCCGGCCGGCGGATAAAGATTGGTATGTGCCTGCTGTTCCAGATAAATCAGCGTGCCGCCTTTGACCGGCGTCTCCGCCGCGTGGGCGCTAAATATCCCTGTCAGCAGGGCTAAGCTCAGCGCCCGCAAGTGAAAATGCGTCTTCATGATGATTTCCTTTGTTATCAAGTGCCCGGTGGGCTGAAATCATCATCAAATGTGCAACCCGTGAGTTGAACCAATGAATTGCACTAAGCTTTTGCGAAAATAACAAAAGCGGAGAATTAATTTTATGCCGCAATTACCGGGTTGTTTTCCTGGCTCGATAAAAATTGTTTTTTCTCAACCTGAAAACCTGCACTGAGGTTATTGCTGCTGCGGATCATTACCGACTCGCGTAATGTTAATCCGACAGAAAGCGAAATCCGCTTTACGAAAAATCAGGCTTTCACCAGCAAGTATTATGACTATTTCTCATTTCCTGAATCGCTTTGCCGATTTAGTTGTTTTACGAAATATAAATCTCCCCGCCACACTAAGCGCCATATTCATCGCAACCCTATTCATCGAAATAAGGAACAGGCGCATGTCATACCGACTGAGTTTGCTCGACAAATCACCGATTGCAGCAGGTGAGAGCGCCACGCAGGCCCTGCATCGCACACTGCAGCTGGCTCAGCGCGCGGAAGCCTGGGGTTATCACCGCTTCTGGCTGGCGGAACACCACAACAGCGACCAGCTGGCGAGTCCTTCGCCGGAATTGTTGATTGCCTGGATCATTGGCCAGACCCGGCATATCCGCGTGGGTTCCGGCGGCGTGATGTTGCAGCACTACAGCCCTTATAAAGTGGCGGAAAACTTCAACCTGCTGGCTGCGCTGGCACCTGGACGTATCGACCTGGGCGTGGGTAAAGCGCCCGGCGGACTGCCGCTTTCTACCCGCGCGCTGCAACTGGGGGTGCGCCAGCAGGAGAAAGGCAGCTTTGCCGAACAGCTGGCGCTGCTGGATAGCTGGCTCAGTGTGCCGCCGGTGGGGGATGAGGAGATCCTGCGCGCCACGCCGCAGCCGCCGCGTCCGGCCAATCGCTTTCTGCTCGGAGCCAGCGAAGCGAGCGCCCGACTGGCGGCAGAGCTCGGCTGGCAGCTGGTGTTCGCCGCACACCACAACGGCGATCCGCAACTGATGGCGCAGGTGCTGAACAGCTATCGCCAGCACAGTCAGGGTCAGCGTGCGCTGGTGGCGGTACAGGTAGTGGTGGCGGATTCGCCGGCAGAAGCTGACCTGCTGGTCGACACACTGCGCATTTATCACGTCAGCGTGACGGGCGGACAGAGCGTTAACGTCGGCAGCATTGAACAGGCTGAGCGCTATGTGCGTCAGGGCGGCTTCAGTGACTACGTGATTGAGCCACGCACGCCGTCGCTGCTGAAAGGGACCGCGGCACAGGTGCACGCGCAGCTTGATGCGCTGCACCAGCGCTACGACATTGAAGAGTTTGTTATTGATACGCCGGTGGCGGAGGAGCAGGCGCGGGTGAAATCCCTCGAACTGCTGGCGACGCATCGTCTGGTTAGCGCCTGACCGGGAGGTCCTGTGACGATAGTAAGCGAACAGCAGCTGATTGACTGGCGGCGCGAGCTGCACAGCTGGCCGGAACTCTCCGGTCATGAAGTGGAAACCAGCGCGCGGCTGCGCCGCTGGCTGCAGCAGGCTGACGTGCGCCTGCTGGATTATCCGCTGCACACCGGCGTGGTGGCGGAAGTGGGTCAGGGCGCGCCTCTGATCGCCCTGCGTGCCGATATTGATGCATTACCGATCCATGAAGCCACCGGGCTGCCTTTTCGTTCACGGCAAGCCGGCGTCATGCACGCCTGCGGTCATGATGTGCACAGTGCGGTGATACTGGGTGCCACGCTGCAGCTGAAAACACGGGAAGCTCAGCTACCGGGGCGGGTGCGCATCCTGTTCCAGCCGGCGGAAGAGATTGCCCAGGGCGCGCGCCAGTTCATCGACGCGGGGGTGCTGGATCAGGTACAGGCGATTTTTGGCATGCACAACGAACCGGGTTTGCCCACGGGCACCTTTGCCACGCGCAGCGGTGCGTTTTATGCCAACGCCGATAAATTTGTGGTGCGCGTGCACAGCACCCGCACGGACGTAAACAGCATCCTGGTCGCCAGCCAGATTATTCAGGCGCTGCAATCCCTCACCAGCCGCAGCTTTAATACGCTGGACAGTCTGGTGCTGAGCGTCACGCGTATTGATGCACACAGGCACGACGGTCAGCAGACGGCTGAAGCGGAATTTGGCGGCACGGTGCGCACGCACGATAAACAGGTGCGCGCGCAGCTGGAGCAGCGTGCGCGCGAGGTGGTGGTCAATATCGCCGCCGGCAGCGGTGCCACGGCCACCTTTAGCTGGCATCCGGGGCCGCCGGTACTGGAGAACGACGCCCACTGGGCACAGTTTGCCAGTCAGGTGGCGCAGCAGGTGGGTTATCAGGTGCAACAGGCTGAGCTGCACCTTGGCGGTGAAGATTTCGCTTATTACCTGCAGCAGCTCCCGGGCGCGTTTGTCAGCATTGGCAGCGCCAGTGAATTTGGCCTGCATCACGGTGGCTTCAACCCCGATGAAGCGCTGATCGCCCCGGCGGCACACTACTTCAGTCAGCTGGCGCAACAGGCATTGCAGCAGCTAAACGCGCGATGTCGCGACGCCATCCTTAACTGATTTCCTTCCATTTCTGGCAGCGCTGTACGGCGATAAGGCTATCGCCGGCAGGCTGCGCCATGAGCAAAGAGAGACGATTATGACTGCAAGACAACTGCGCCTCGGCACCATTCTGCACGGCGCATCCGGCAACATGTCCGCCTGGCGTCATCCGGCGGCGCAGGCGGATGCCAGCATCAGTTTTGATTACGCCCGCCGTATCGCCCGTAAAGCCGAGGCTGGCAAACTGGATTTCCTGTTTGTCGCCGATGGCCTGTTCATTAATGAAAAATCGATCCCGCACTTTCTTAACCGCTTCGAACCGCTGACGCTGCTGTCGGCGCTGGCCGGCGTCACCGAGCATCTCGGCCTGGTCGGTACGGTGTCCACCTCCTACAGTGAGCCGTTCACCGTCGCCCGCCAGTTCGCCAGTCTAGACCATCTCAGCGGCGGGCGCGCGGGCTGGAATGTGGTGACATCGCCGCTGGAGGGCTCGGCAAAAAACTTTTCGCGTCAGCAGCATCCCGAGCATGCGCTGCGCTACCGCATCGCCGACGAGTACCTGCAGGTGGTGAAAGGGTTGTGGGATTCCTGGGAAGAGGGTGCGTTTGTGCGCAATAAAGCCAGCGGTCAGTTCTATGCGCCTGACAAACTGCACACGCTGAATCATCACGGTGATTTTTTCCAGGTACAGGGGCCGCTGAACATTGAGCGCACGCCGCAGGGCCGGCCGATTATCTTTCAGGCGGGCGCCTCGGAAGATGGCCGCAAGCTGGCGGCGCGTCATGCCGATGCCATCTTCACCCATCAGCCAACGCGCGAAGAGGCGCAGGCGTTCTACCGGGATGTGAAGCAGCAGCTGGTGGCGAACGGGCGTGAGCCGGGCGATCTGCACATTTTCCAGGGCGTCAGTGTGATCGTGGGGGAGGATGACGCAGACGTCGAGCGCCAGTACCAGACCACCGCGGCGCTGGTCTCGATTGAGGATGCACTCAACTACCTTGGTCGCTTCTTTGACCATCACGACTTCTCGCAGTATCCGCTCGACCAGCCTTTCCCGGACATTGGCGATATTGGCCAGAATAGCTTTCGTAGCACCACCGACGAAATCAAACGCAAAGCGCGTGAACACGGCCATACGCTGCGCCAGGCGGCGCTGGAAGCCGCGACGCCGCGTCCGCTGTTTCACGGTACGCCACAGCAGGTAGCGGATGGTCTGCAGCTGTGGTTCGAAACCGAAGCCACTGACGGTTTCATTATTCAGGGCGGCACGCCGGACACCTTCGAGCGTTTTGTTGATCAGGTGATTCCGGTTCTCCAGGCGCGCGGCCTGACGCGTCGCGAATACCCGGGCAGCACGCTGCGCGCCAGCTTTGGTCTGAAACAACCGCTCAACCAGTTCACACCACAATAACGATGAGAAAACACGCTATGCAGAAAAAATCCCTGATTGTGCTGCTGTTAATCAGCCTGAGCAGTGCGGCACTGGCCGAGGACGTGGCCGTCAATGGTCAGCAGGTGAGTCTTGCCGCCAATAAAACGCCCATCAACACGCCAGAGAATCCTGCCGCCGTGGCGCAAATTCCGGCGGGCCACAAATTTGCCGTGCCGGGATCGTTCACCGTGGCGGTGGCGGCACTCAACTCGCCGCCGCTCACGGTATTCAGCGACGACAATAAAACGCTGCTGGGCAGTGAGGTGGATATTGCGCGTCTGGTGGCCGACAGCCTCGGGCTGAAGCTCAACATCGTGCCCACCTCGTGGGAGGACTGGCCGCTGGGCGTGGCATCGGGCAAATATGACGCGGCGATCACCAACGTGACGGTGACCAAAGATCGTAAACAGCGTTTTGATTTTGCCACCTACCGCAAAGATTCGCTGGGCTTCTATGTGAAAACCAGCAGCCCGATTACCTCGCTGAGCAAGGCAGAAGATATCGCCGGCCTGCGCATTATCGTCGGCTCCGGCACCAATCAGGAGGCCATCCTGCTGGCCTGGGATAAAGAGAATCAGGCAAAGGGACTGAAGCCTTTCACACCGGTTTATACCAAAGATGACGCTGCGCAGACGCTGGCGTTACAGGCCGGGCGCGCCGACGCTTACTTCGGCCCTAACGTGATTGGCGCATGGAAAGCGGCGCTGACCAAAAAGACCCGGCTGGTGGGTAGCGTGGACGGCGGCTGGCCGAAGGCGGCGCACATCGCGGTGACAGTGAAGAAAGACAACGGGCTGGTGCAGCCAATTAACACCGCACTCAATGGCGTGATCAAAAACGGTGACTACGACAAGGTGCTGAACCGCTGGGGTGAAGGCGTGGAGCGTCTGGATCGTTCCGAGATCAATCCGCCCGGACTGGGCGATTAAGGAGGAGGCATGAGCCAGCAATTTTTCCGCGAAGTGTCACCGGAAGCGCCGGAGCTGCAGCCGATTCTTGACGGTCTGTTTGGTGAATATGCAGCACGCTACGGCGATTTCTTCAGGAAACACAATGAAGTTGAGCTGACCGAGTGGTATCTGCCGCCGCGCGGGCTGTTCATCGTGCTGGAGCGCGACGGTGAGATCATCGCCATGGGCGCCTATAAACCGTGGGATGCTACCACCGCCGAACTGAAGCGCATCTGGACGCGGCGTGACCTGCGCCGTCAGGGACTGGCACTGCTGATCCTGCAGGAGCTGGAGCGCCGGGCGCTGCGCGCAGGCTATCAGCGCGTGTTTCTCACCACCGGTTTCCGTCAGCCGGAAGCGGTACAGCTGTATATCGGTCACGGCTATCAGCCGCAGTTTGAGCTGCGCGAAGATATGGAGATTTACGGCCAGCCGCCGCACGATGGCCGGCTGCGTTTTCTCAAAGTGATTGATGTGCACAACGTGGCGCAGGCCAGCTAAGGAGAGCCACCATGAGTAAGCAACAACCTTTGACCGTGGTGCCCGCACGCTATCCGGCGCGTACCGTCGGTGCCATCATCGCGCTGTTTATCCTTGCGGCGGTGATCGATTCCGTGGCTTTTAATCCGCGCTGGGAGTGGAGCGTGTTTGCCCGCTGGTTTTTCGATCCGGTGATTCTTAATGGCCTGAGACAAACGCTACTGCTGACGCTGTGCGGCACGCTGCTGAGCCTGATATTCGGCGGCCTGCTGGCCCTGGCGCGGCTCTCGTCATCGTGGCTGCTGAGCACGCTGGCGTTTGGCTATATCTGGCTGTTTCGCTCGCTGCCGCTGATTGTGGTGCTGATCATTCTGTATAACTTCTCGTACCTGTACGACACGCTGTCGTTCGGTATTCCGTTCACCGCCCTGTCGTGGGGGCACTTCCAGACCATCAACGTGCTCGGCCAGTTCCCGGCGGCGGTGATTGGCCTGACGCTGGTGCAGAGCGCGTATAGCGCGGAGATTATTCGCGGCGGATTTCTCGGCGTCGATCACGGCCAGTTTGAAGCCGCTTCGGCGCTGGGATTATCGTCGTCGCGTCGCACGTTTCGCATCATTCTGCCGCAGGCATTGCGCGCGATTATTCCCACCACCTTTAATGAGATCATCAGCCTCGCCAAGGGCACCTCAATGGTGTATGTGCTGGCGATGCCCGAGCTGTTTTACACCATCCAGATGATCTACAACCGCACCCAGCAGGTGATCCCGCTGCTGATGGTCGGGGCCGCCTGGTATCTGATCATCACCACCGTACTGTCGCTGCTGCAGCACAGCGTCGAGCGCTGGCTGGCACGCAGCGTCACGCGTGAACCGCAACCTTCGCGCTGGCGCCAGTGGCGCAACCGCAGCGCGAACCCTGCCGTCAACGAGGAGCTGTCTCATGTCCGAAGCCATTGATTACCGCTATCTGCATACCACCGGCGCCATCAGTATTACCGGCGTCAGCAAGACGTTTGGCCGGCATAAAGCGCTGGATGAGGTGTCGCTTGAGCTGGCTCCCGGTTCGGTGACGGTGATTCTCGGGCCGTCCGGTTCTGGCAAATCGACGCTGCTGCGCACCATCAATCATCTGGAGCGCGTGGATGAAGGCTTTATTCAGATCGATGGCGATTACATCGGCTATCAGCGGCGCGGCGATAAACTCTATGAGCTGAAAGAGAAGGCGATTTTGCGGCAGCGCATCAACGTCGGCTATGTGTTCCAGAACTTCAATCTGTTTCCGCACCTGACGGTGCTGGAAAATCTGATTGAAGCGCCGATTGCCCATCGTCAGCTGTCGCGCCGGGCAGCGATCGATCGCGCCGGTGAGCTGCTGGATGTGGTCGGCCTGCGGCACAAAGCCGATGCCTGGCCGCGGCATCTCTCTGGCGGTCAGCAGCAGCGCATTGCGATTGCGCGTGCGCTGATGCTTAACCCGCGCGTGATGCTGTTTGATGAGCCGACTTCGGCGCTCGACCCGGAACTGGTGGGCGAAGTGCTGGATGTGATTAAAAAACTGGCGCGATCCGGCACCACGCTGGTGATTGTCACGCACGAGATCGGCTTTGCGCGCGAAGTGGCGGATAACGTGGTGTTTATGGTTGACGGGCGCGTGGTTGAGCAGGGCAGCAGCCAGCAGGTGCTAAATCAGCCGCGTCATGAGCGCACCAAACGTTTCCTCGCCAGGGTGCTGTAATGAAGCCGGTGATTATACTCGCGCTGACGGGTGCGGTGCTGGCGGCACCCGCGACAGGTGCGCAACAGCTGGACGCCAGTCACAACGAAACGCCGATCACCATGGCGGCCAATCCGCAGGCGATCGCGAAGATCCCCGCCGGATTTCAATTTGTTCAACCCGGCTATTTAACCGTCGCCACCTCAGCCAATAATTCACCGCCAATTGGCCTCTGGGCGTCCGATAATAAAACGCTGATCGGCAGCGACCCGGACATTGCGCGCCTGCTGGCCGACAGCCTCGGTCTGAAACTCAGGCTGGTGCCGGCGGCGTGGGAGGACTGGCCGCTGGGCATCACGGCAGGGCGCTATGATGTGGCGATGTTTAATATCGCGGTGACCGAGGAGCGCAAGCAGAAGTTTGATTTCGCCACCTATCGCGCGGATAACCACGCCTTCGCGGTGAAAGCGGACAGTAAAATCAGCGCAATTCGTCGCCGGGAAGACGTGGCCGGCAAACGGATTATCGTGGGCTCCGGCACCAATCAGGAGCGAATCTTACTGAGCTGGGATGAGAAGAATCGGGCGCAGGGCCTGGCCCCGGTGCAGCCGATTTATCTCAACGATGATGCCTCCGCCACGCTGGCGCTGCTCTCTGGCCGGGCCGATGCGTCATTCGGCCCGCAGGCCATGGCGGCGTGGAAAGTGGCTTCGCGCGGGCAAACCAAAATTGTCGGGCACGGACCGTTTCGCGCCTGGGTGGCGGTCACCACGAAGAAGGGCAATGGCCTGGACGTCGCGCTGCAGCAGGCGATCAACGGCGCTATTGCTGGCGGCCAGTATCACCAGGTGCTGGCAAGATGGGGTGAAGAGGGCGAGGCAGTGGAGATTTCGCAGGTTAATCCGCCTGGGATTGTTTATCAGGAGAATTAGGGCGGGGTGGTCAGGCGTGCGGTGTGGTCACCATAAATGGCGACCCTACAGCTCGCTCGGGCTTTCGTAGAGTGCGCATTGCTGCGCACTGGCTTAAAAAATGAAGGCTCGCCCGGTTTATCCTGCTTTTTTTATCCACTGCAATGCTTCGGCGGCGGGCAGCGGGCGGGCAAAATGGTAGCCCTGGAATAAATGGCAGCCCTTATTGCGCAGGTGCTCGAAATACTCCTCGCTCTCAATGCCTTCCGCCAGAACGTTCAGCCCCATCGCGCGCGACAGCTCAATGGTCTTTTGCACCACAATCGCCGCCGATTCGTTTTCAAAAATGTGCATGATCAGGGATTTATCAATCTTAATATCATCAATAGCGAAATCACTCAGCGACTTAAGCGAAGAGTAGCCGACGCCGAAATCGTCGATCGCCCATTTGATCCCTAACTGGCTGAAGTGGTTAATGACATCCCCAATGCGCTGCTGATCGTAAATAAAGGTGGTCTCGGTAATTTCAAACTTCAGCCGCTCGGGACGGATTTTGTAATGCGACAGCGTCAGCAGCGTGTCATGGGTGAAGTCGCGGTGCATCAACTGCAGCGGGCTGATATTGATGGAAAACACCAGCGGGGGCAGCCGCAGCACGCGATCCCACTCAACGATTTGTTGCAGCATGCGCTCCAGCACCCACTTGCCAATATCGATAATCAGCCCGCTTTTTTCGGCTACCGGAATAAACACTTCCGGTGAGATAAAGCCTTTCTCCGGGTGCTTCCAGCGCAGCAGCGCTTCAAAACCGATGAGATTTTTGTCGCCATCGACCTGCGGCTGATAATAGAGCTCCAGCTGCTGGCGCTCGATGGCGGACGCGAGCTCGCGCTTGATAAGATCGGTGGCGGAATAATTACCGCCATAGGTGAACACGGTCGACAGCAGTGCCGTCACCGGCACCGCACAATTGAAAACGGTAAAAACGGCTTCCTGCGGAATATTCAGATGGAAACGATTATTTTCCCAGATCAGACCGGTGGTGACAAAAAACAGATAACACAGCAGGCACAGCAGCGGAAATATTTTACTCAGATAAAAGGATTGCTGGCGCAACACCAGTGCCGAACCGATGATCAAGGCCACCAGATAGTTATATTCTGAACGCTTGCCGGCAGCGTGATGATTATCCACCAGCAACAGCACGATGATGGTAAATAATAACGCATGGGTAATGATCGCCAGATGCCGCTCCAGCCGGTCGCTGAAGGCGCCGATGATGATGTAGCCCCCCAGCGCTATACTGGCGATATACAGACAGCCAATGTCATGATGACCGCGACTGAAATTCAGTGTTGCCATAAAGATACCGGCCACGATACTGGCGACGCCGGCAATCAGCAGCGTCAGGCGTAGCTTTTTTTCCGGGCTATCACCCTGCAGAATGAAGGGCAGATTACGGATGCGCGACCAGGCTGAACTCAACAAAGGGTTCATAAACGGTTCCGGGTTTTATTGTCATGACGCGTGAAGGTGTAAACGCCACATAATATATTTAAGCGAGACGACTGTCATAATTGTTTTCAGATTATTTGCGCGTTAAGCGCGGGTTTTTATATTTGACATAAGCGGCGTCAAATAGCGCTATTAACGCATTCAGGCGCAATATTTAACGCCACCAGCGATAAGCGATGCGCTATACCGGCGAAGGCGCGCGCAGCGCGACCCGATTGTTCCTCGCCAGTGACGTCGCCGCAGAGTAGAATGACCACGCGGCGCGGCGACAGCGTGCCGGACAATAACAGCCGGAACCGCAGCCGGATACGCGTCACCAGGTTGGACTAACCCACTTTCAACATACTGATTGCAATGAAAATTCGTTTCTTATCTGCTAATGAACTCAAGCTGGCCGAGGTGCGTACCATCCTTGAGCCGGTGGGTGTCGAAGTGGTGCCCATTGCGCGCCGTATTGAAGAGATTCAGACCGAAAATGAGGTGGAGCTGGTTCGTGACAAATTGACTAAAGCCTTTTCAATCATTGGCCGCCCGCTGTTTGTCGAGCATACCGGCCTATATCTGGATGGGCTCAATGGCCTGCCCGCCGGTCTGACGCGCATTTTCTGGAGCCGGCTGAACGCGGAACGCTTTACCAAACTGGTGAACGGCCTGGACAGCCCGGGCGTGACCGCCAAAACCGTCCTCGGCTACTGTGACGGGCGCAAAATGTACCAGTTTGAAGGCCAGCTGCGCGGCACCATTGCCCGGGAGCCGGCGGGGCCACGCGAATTTCAGTGGGACTGCGTCTTTATCCCGGAAGGGCACACCCAGACATTCGCTGAAATGGGCGAACTGAAAAACGAAATCTCGATGCGCCGCCTGGCGCTGGATCGCTTTGCCACCTTTCTGAAAACTTCGCGGGGGCTGGCATGAAACCGGAACTCAAACGCGCTTACGATGCCGGCAAACTGATTCTGTTCGCCGGTGCGGGCATCTCACGCAATCTCGGACTGCCGGAGTGGCACGAGCTGATTGCACATCTGGCTAATGAGCTGGGCTACGATCCGAAAATCTTCAATACCTACGGCACCCATTTGTCGCTGGCGGAATATTACAAACAGCGCAAAGGCTCGCTCGGCCCGCTGCGCAGCTGGATGGATCGCGAGTGGCACCGTCCGGATATCGACGTGCGCAGCTCTGAAATCCACACCATGATCACCCAGGGCAATTTCTCGCGCATCTATACCACCAATTACGACCGCTGGCTGGAGATGGCGCATGAAGCGCACAACGTGCCGTACAGCAAGGTCGCTAATGCCGCCGATCTGGTGTCGCTGACTGAAGATAAGCGCCATATTATTAAACTTCATGGCGATTTTGACGATGATACCTCCATCGTGCTGGATGAGAGCAGCTACTTCGAGCGGCTCTATTTTGACTCGCCGCTGGATATCAAACTGACCCATGATGTTATGGGTAACTCCGTGCTGTTTGTTGGCTACAGCATCAGCGATTTCAATATCCGCCTGCTGTTTTATCGCCTGACCAAGATGTGGGGCCGCACCGGGCTGGCGACCGCACGGCCTAAATCCTACCTGTTCACCAACCGTAATAATCCGGTGGCGAAAGAGGTACTGGGGCAGTGGGGCATTGAGATGATCGTGTCTGAAGAGGACGATCCGCGCAAAGCGCTGGCAACCTTCCTCGAAGAGCTGCTGGCTTAAACGGCGAGCAGAAACCGTTGGCGAAAAAAAGCTGAATGAAATATACTGTATATAAACACAGTAAATGAGGTGCATCATGGCAGTCGAAACCAAATATGTTGTGGTCAGAAAGGGTGAAGAGAAGATGACGTTTGCCAATAAAAAAGACGCAGATGCATGGGACAAGATGCTCGATATGGCCGACGCGTTCACCGACTGGCTGCAGCAACATCAGCCAGCGATGGATGAGGCCCAGGCCGAAGCGCTGGGTATGCTGCTGGCCGAACAGAAAGACGCGGTGCAACACATTCTGCGCACCAGCAAACTGCCGGACGCGGTGAAAGACAGCGGCGAAACCGCTGCTGACGACAGCGATACGGCTGCGCCGGAAAAAGAGAAGAAGGTGCGTGCGGTCAAAGCCGCCTGAGGAACAGCGCGTTCGCTTTGCACTGCTGCTGAATCCGGGCCAGCCTCTGCGCTGGCCTGGGAACCGTGCTAACGATCAGTGCGTGAAAAGAGAGAAGGTGCCTGAGTAGTAACTGACCATCCACGCCACATACACCAGCCAGACCACCATTAACCCTGCCAGACTCAATTTACCTGCCATGTTGCATTCCTCTTGTTATGCGGCGCGTTGCGCCCGTACGCAATAACCTGACAGCACAACGAAGTGGCGATCTTGCGCCAGATCAAATTCCCTCTTTTTTACTGCATCGTCTTAGCGTTTTTAATGGCGACCCGACGCCACAACAGCGGTTGATGGTTTTCTGATCGGACCTGCCAGGCCATCAAGTTCCCGGATTGTGCGCCGATAGAGTGATTACAGGGATGCAGGTGCACAGGGCGTGATTCTTTTTCAGTAATAAAGTGTCAACACCAGGAGCGCCGACATGGCCACAACCGTATCTAATAAGAAAAAAATGAGCACCCGCACACAAATGCTGCTGACGGGCGCCTTAACCATCACCCTCGGCTTCGCCGTGACTATCGGCGTGCTCAGCTGGCAGTCCAGCAATGAGCAAAAATCGCTGGCGGAAAGTTACTTACAGCAGATTGCGCAGAGTCAGGCGCTGCAAATCCAGCAGGAGCTGAGTTACGCACGCGATGTCGCTCACAACCTTGGCCACAGTCTGATTGCCCTGCCGGCTGCCGGCGTGCAGGACCGCAAAGTGGCCGATAAGCTGCTGGTCTCTGCACTGCGTGATAATCCGGACTATCTCTCTATTTCGGTCATCTTCGAAGAAAACGCGTTTGACGGACGCGATGCTGAGTTTGCCTCTCAGGCTGGCGCGGCACCTAAAGGACGTTACGCCTATTTCGTCGATCGCGACCAGGGCGGCAATTTTGCCCTGCATCCGCTGACCTCAATCTTTACGCCAGGCCAGGGCGATTACTATCTGCTGCCGCAGAAAAGCCAGAAAGATACGCTGATCGAACCTTATAGCTATGCCTATAACGGTGTGCCAACGCTGCTGACCTCGGTGGCCGCGCCAATTATCAGCCAGGGCAAACTGTGGGGCGTGGTGACGTCCGATATCTCACTGGCGTCACTGCAGGAAAAAGTGAACAGCATCAAACCGTGGGAAGGCAGCGGTTACGCCATGCTGCTCTCAAGCGCGGGCAATGTGGTGTCTTATCCGGACAAAAGCCAGACCAGCAAAGCCTGGAAGGGCGACACACATAATTTCAGCAGCACGGTTACCGAACAGCATGACGCTATTCTGGGCGAGGATGCGCTGGTAGCCTGGCGGCCGGTGGTGATCGGTAACAGCGATCAGAAATGGTATCTCGGCGTGGTGGCCCCGGTGAGCAAGGTGATGGAAGCGGCGCACCGTCAGCTGATTAACGCGGTGATTTTAATGGTGATCAGCATCCTGGTGGTGTGCGCACTGCTTGGGCTGGTATTTAGTCGCAAAGTACTGAAGCCGATTGGCGGTGAGCCACTGACCGCAGCCACCATTGCGCTGGCGGTGGCCGATGGCAAACTGGATAACGCTATCCCGCTGAAAGCGCGCGACAGCAGCAGTCTGTTCTTCGCCTTGCACACCATGCAAAACCAGCTGCGCGAGATTGTCGGGCAGATTCAGGATGCCAGCGCGTCGGTGCGCCAGGGCGCAGGTGAAATCGCCAGCGGCAACCTCAACCTCGCGTCACGTACCGAAGAGCAGGCGGCCGCGCTGGAACAAACTGCCGCCAGCATGGAGCAGATTACCGCGACGGTGAAACACAACGCTGCTAACGCGCATCAGGCGACGACGCTGACCGATAACGCCACGCACATCGCCAGCCGCGGTGAGTCACTGGTGGGCCAGGTAGTGCAGACCATGGCGCAAATCGACGACAGCGCGAAGAAAATCGGCGACATCACCGCCATTATCAACAGCATCGCCTTCCAGACCAACATTCTGGCGCTCAACGCCGCGGTTGAAGCGGCGCGCGCCGGGGAACAGGGACGCGGTTTTGCCGTGGTGGCGTCGGAAGTGCGTAATCTGGCACAGCGCAGCGCCAATGCGGTGAAGGATATCGCTGCGCTGATTGAAGAGTCCGGCCAGCGCGTCGGCAGCGGTGTGCAGCTGGTGCAGGATGCCGGTAAAACCATGCAGGAGATGACGCAGGCGGTGAACTCGGTGCGCACCATTATCGGCGAGATTGTTACCGCGTCAGACGAGCAGGCGCGCGGCATCAGCCAGGTAACGATCGCGGTGAACGAGATGGATGGCACCACCCAGCAGAACGCCGCGCTGGTCCAGCAGATGTCAGCCGCCGCCAGTTCGCTGGAAGACCAGGCGGCACAGCTGGCGCATACCGTGGGACGTTTTCACCTCAGTTAAGGTCGGTGACCAGTCGCCGGCACACGGCGTAAATCAGGACGGTCGCCACATCAGGCGACCGTCTTATTCCTTTCATCCGTTTCGCCGTGACGGCATCATGCGCAGCAACGTATTGTCTTTAATCAGATAATGATGCACCAGCGCGGCCGCCGCGTGCAGACCAATCAGCCAGTAGCCGTATGGCGCGAGGGTTTCGTGCCAGTCGCTCAGCATATCGGCAAAGTCGGGATCCGGGCTGGCGCTGACCGGCATCGGAATCGCGAAAATCCACCAGTTACGGCCCATGTAAAAGCGCGAAAGGATGCCGAGAATCGGCAGCACGATAAAGAACAGATAGATCGCCAGATGCATCAGATGCGCCAGTCCGGTTTGCCAGTGTGGCGGCTGGGGTTCGATTTTCGGGCTGCGATGGCGAAAACGCAGCACAATGCGTGACAGCATCAGCAACAACACACAACTGCCGGCGCTGAAATGTCCAACGATCATGGTGTAACCTTGCCAGGATCCGCGCGTGAATAAGCCGCGAAACTCCATGGTGCAGTAAGCGGTGGCCACCAGTACCAGCGTCAGCCAGTGAATAAAGATTTGCGCAGGGGCATATTTGTTACGCATAGCCAGTCCGAAAATAAGCGGTGTGGGATGCTTAACATAGCGAAAAACGCGCTGAATTAATTCATTTTTTGCCACATCCCGTCCGGCTTACTGTTCGGCTGTGTGCAACAGCTGACGCAGCAGGGCGGCAAGCTGCTGCTGCTGCCGATCGTCCAGCGTGGCCAGCAGCGCGTTCTGCGTTTGCGTATGCACCTGCAGCGCCTGATCAATCTTCGCCAGCCCGGCCGGCGTCAGCATCACTAGCGTGCTGCGCTTATCATCGGCATCGGCAACACGCGCAATCAAGCCCTCTTCTTCCAGCCGGTTAAGCCGGTTGGTCATGGCACCGGAGGTGACCAGCAGCGATTTGTAGAGCTGCGTGGGCGACAGGCGGTAAGGTGCGCCGGCACGCCGCAGCGTCGCCAGCACATCAAATTCGCCGTCGCGAAAACCAAAGGGCGCCAGCGCCTCAGCGCGCTTTTTCGCCAGAAGCTTCATCAGGCGCAGCATACGGCCAAAAATCGCCATGGAAGAAGCGTCCAGCTCCGGCATGGCGCTGGCCCATTGCGCAACGACAAAATCTACGTGGTCAGTCATGTTAATTCTCATCAGTTCACGGCGGGCAATGTGTCGCTTTGTGCGCACCCGCTATCGTTCTTCCGCAAACTATCTTAACGTTAAGATAATTTGGTGTATGGAGATAGAATGTGAATCGTACCTTACCTGCTATTGGCATGTTTGCTTTACTGGTTTTTGTGGTGGCGCTGAATTTGCGTCCGGTGATGGCGGCCATCGGACCGCTGTTCCTGCAACTGCAGCACGATGCAGGTCTCAGTGCCACGCAGCTGAGCCTGCTGACGACGCTGCCGGTCATTATGATGGGGCTGGCGGCGCTGGCCGGACCGCTGCTGCTGCGCAGGCTGGGTGAAGCGCGCGGCATTACCGCTGGCCTGATAGTACTGGTGTTCGCGGGTGGCGCGCGTGGCGTCGATCACAGCGCCGCCATGCTAACCGCCAGCGCGCTGCTGGCCGGCTGCGGCATCGGGCTGATCCAGGCGCTGATGCCCGCGCTCATCAAACGTCACTTCGCCTCGCGTGCCGGTACGCTAATGGCACTGTTCACCACCGGTATTATGGCCGGAGCCGCAGTGGCCGCTGCCAGCGCCGCGCCGCTCGCCAGCCATGCCGGACTGACGATCGCCCTGATGCTGCCGTCGCTACCGGCGCTGATCGCATTGATTCTGTGGCTGCGCCTGCAGCCTGTGACCACGAGAGTAAACACGCCACCGGCCGGCGGCGTACAACGCACGCCCCGCGCCTGGCTGTTGATGCTGTTTTTTGGCATCGGCACCGGTGCTTACACGCTGGTGCTGGCGTGGCTGCCGCCATTTTACATGCAACACGGCTGGCTGCCGGCGCAGAGCGGCTACGTGCTGGGCGCATTAACCCTGACCGAAGTCGCCGCCGGATTTATGCTCTCCGCGCTGATTCATCGCTGCCGCGATCGCCGCTGGCCGCTGCTGGTGGTGCTGGCTTCTATCCTGCTGGGGCTGATCGCACTGCTGTGGCTGGGCGGCGAACGCGCCTGGTTGCCGACGCTGCTGCTGGGATTGGGGATCGGTGCGCTGTTTCCGCTATCGCTGATCGTCACGCTTGATCATGCCCGTACGCCAGAAGAAGCCACTGCGCTGCTGTCTTTCGTGCAGGGCGGCGGCTATATGCTGGCCGCACTGATGCCGCTGATGGCCGGCATTGTGCGCGATCGCGCGGCATCACTCGACAGCGCGTGGCAGATCATGGCGGCGGGCGTGCTGCTACTGATGCTGATGGCGCTGCGACTCAAACCCCAGCGATAACGGCAGGAAACCATTGTCAGGCGGGGTGCGCTGATTTATAAACCGTGCAGAGTGAGAGGATCGATAAATCAGGAGCAATGATGTCCCCGCAGGTCGGTGTTGGCGTATTAATTTTCCGCGATGGCAAGCTGTTGCTCGGCCAGCGTAAAGGCAGCCACGGTGCCGGTGACTGGTCGGCGCCGGGCGGCCATCTGGAGTTTGGTGAATCACCGGAAGCCTGTGCACGGCGGGAAGTGCTGGAGGAGACCGGTCTACAGCTGCACAGCGTACACAACGGTGCCTTCGTCAGCGATGTGTTTCCGGCGGTCAACCGCCACTATATTACGCTGCTGATGGTAGCGCCGGACGCCAGCGGTGAGCCGCAGCTGCGGGAACCGGATAAGTGCACAGGCTGGCACTGGTTCGCGCCTGAGGCGCTACCTGAACCGTTGTTTGCCCCGCTGCAAAGCTGGCTGGCGCGCGACGGTCTGGCGGCACTGCAGGCGCTGGCCCAGCGTAAAGATCGCTAACCGTATTGCTTCATCGAGGCTTCGGCATCTTCTCCGGCCGGGATGCGCATCGGTGCGGCGGGATCGGTCGCGGCACGCCACACGGCAGCGGCAACGTCCTGTGCTTTAGTGGTTGGCTGGGGCTGCTGCATGCCGGCGATGATGCCATCAAACATCGGCTGGTAAGGCTCAAGCAAGGTGTTTTCCATGCGCGGCCGGGCGTTTTTGCCGAAGTCGGTGGTGGGTGCCAGCCCGGGTAATACCAGTCTCACCTGAACATTAAAGGGCTGCAGTTCCAGCGCCAGCGACTCGGTAAAGGCGTTGACGGCCGCTTTGCTGCCGGTATAAACCGCCAGCAGCGGCAGGGATTTCAGCGTCACCGTCGAGGTCACATTGATCACCATGCCACTGTTTTTCGCACGGAACTGCGGGATGACCGCCTGCGTCATGGCGATGGTGCCCAGCGTGTTGGTTTCGAACACTTCCCGCACCGAGGACATTGGCGCGCCTTCCAGCGAAGTTAATAAACCGATGCCGGCATTGTTGACCAGCACATCAATCTCTCCTGCTTCAGCCAGCGTTTGCCTGATGCTGGCGGCATCGGCGACATCCAATGGCAGCAGGCGCAGATGGGCGGATTCAGGGAACAGTTCGGCGCGCGGGGTGCGCATGGTGGCGATGACTTTCCAGCCGCGCTCCAGAAACCAGAGCGCGGTAGCATGACCAAAACCAGAAGAGCAGCCGGTGATTAAAATGGTTTTCATGGTTCACTCCTGCATTGTGTTGGGTAAGAGCTCACTATAGAGTGCCACTACCGGACTCACTACAACGTACAGTCCTGGTTTCATTTGCAGGAGTCCATTATGATCGATCCGCTCGCCGAAATGGTGTCACTGTTACAGCCCGGGGCGGCTTATTCCAAACGCGCGCGTGCCAATGGACTATGGCGTGTGCAGCGCAGTGAGACCGGCCAGCCGTTTTACTGCGTGGTGCTGGAGGGGCGCAGTCGGCTAGAAATGAAAGGTCATCCTCCGGTTGCGCTTGAGCAGGGGGATTTTGTCCTGATTCCGGCTGCGTGGGAATTTTGCATGACCAGCGAGCAGCCACCGGCCGCAGATGCGCCTGATTCTGTGCCGGAGATGCTTGCGCCGGGCGAGGTGTGGCTTGGCGATCGGCAGCAGCCAGCCGAGGTTCAGACGCTGATTGGTTACTGCCAGTTTGCCGCACCCGACGCAGGATTGATTGTCTCGTTACTGCCACAGTTTATTCATGTGCGTGGCGCATCGCGCCTGACCACGCTGGTGCAGCTGGTCAGGGATGAGTGCCGTGCACAGCGTCCGGCACGGCAGATCGTGCTGGAACGTTTGCTGGAATTACTGCTGATCGAGGCGCTGCGCGCAATGCCCGCGGCGAATGCATCGCCTGGTGTGATGCGGGGACTGGCCGATGAGCGGCTGGCCGGGGCGATTCGCGCTATCCACGCCAGGCCAGCCCATGGCTGGACGGTGCCCCAGCTGGCGAAACACGCGGCGCTATCGCGCTCGGCGTTTTTCGTACGTTTTCGCGATGCAGTGGGCATGGCGCCGATGGCGTATCTGCTGACGTGGCGCATGGCGCTGGCGAAAAATCTGCTGCGCAGCAGCCGCCTGTCAGTAGCCGACGTGGCTGAACGGGTGGGTTACCGCTCTGCCAGCGCCTTCAGCATCGCTTTCACCCGCTTCACCGGCCAGACGCCGAGCGGCTTCGCTGGCGCGGAACGGCGCAGCGGCACCGCAGAAGCTGAGCCAGCAATCACCCGGGTAAGTTAACCACGCCCGGAGCAGCAGCCAGCGTAAAACGGGCCGCCATAAAGCGTGCAATGCCGTTCAGTTTAAAAATCACCCTGTTAATGCCGGTGCGCATCAATGCGCACCCTACAAAACCGTGCTGTACCCTGTCGGGTCACCATTTATGGCGACCTAAAACACGTTACAAAACTGTGCCGTTACCGCCAGGGTTGCCATTTATGGTGACGTAAAACACATTACAAAACCGTGCATTACCCTGTAGGGTCGCCATTTATGGCGACCAGGGAATACTTGTGTAGGCAACAGGTGACCATACAAGAATCGTTTTAAATCAAAGCATCGATAAAACAAACAATTACAACTTCATCACAGAGCAATAATTGCTTCAATTTCGATTTTCAGATCGGGGCAAAACAGCTGGCTAATCTGCACCAGTGAACTGGCGGGCAGGTGTTCGCCATAATGCCGGTAAAGCACGTCGCGCAAAGCATTTATATCGGTGAATGAGGTGACAAAGATTGTCACTTTTATCAGGTTTTTCAGTGATGTGTTTTCCTGCGCAGCCAGTGTACGTAGCTGCTGAAAAATCACTTCTGCCTGCGCAGTAATATCCGCCTGCTGCGCCGTTGTTGCGAAGGCAGTCAGACCCGAAACGTAAAGTGTGTCGCCATGCTTCACGGCGTGCACGTAAGGCGCTTTTACTTCGCCCAGTTCTGGATAGTTTTTACGTACCAACATCTTCTTTTCCTTAAAAGATTTCCCTTCGCATCACGCTAACCTGTTCTGACGACACGATGCGCTGCTCGATTTCCTGCCAGCCATAGCGACGGTAAAATGCCTGCTGATCCGGCGTATACAGCCACAACTCTGGCATGTGGCGCTGGCGAGCTTCTTCAATTAAACGCAATACCAGAGCAGAGGCCACGCCTTTACCGCGGTGTGCCGCGACAGTCAGTACTTCGCCCATCCAGAACTGGCGTTCATGGATGTCATCAAGCTCGTGAAGAATCGTGCTGGCGGTGGCAAGCACTTCATTTTCTGCATTCAACGCGACCAGCGTAAACGTTTTTGCCGGCTGCGCGTTGCGCATCAGCAGGCGCTGACGAATGGCGCTCCGGTCGCGCCAGTGAGAAAACCCGGACCACTCCTGATGAAGCATTGTTGCCACCGTATCCAGCAACTGCGGACACTGGCTCAGTAAACTGATATTCATTGTTATCCCTCCGCGACAATCCGAGGGATAACACAGCGTGGTGGTAAAGACTACCGTTAATATGTCGCTATACTATCGCGTTAAGCCGTTTTCACCGGTCAGCCAATCACCGGTTTAGCGTTTCGCCACCTGCTCGCCATCCGGGTTTTTGCCATGCCCGGCAGCAGCCAGCTCGGTATTAAAGTGGGAGACCAGCACCGAAAACGTTTCCTCTGCTTTCATGCGGTACAGCTGTTCGGACGGATGAATACAATCGGGTGACATCAGCGACTGCCAGTCTTTCATCTGCAGGATGCGCTGATACTGACGCGCCAGCGGCACCGACTCCGCTTTAGCCAGTGCGTCCAGTTTGGTGACGTAAGGTGCAACGTGCCATTTCTCCGCGCGGCCACAAATCGGGTGCGGCTCCTGTAATATCACCTGCTTACCCTCTTCACGGGCAATAGTAATCAGCTGTGTCATCACCTGGGTATATTTGTCCGGGCTAACCTGGTAATCTTTTTCTATATCGCGGAAATGGAAATGGCGTGCATCGTTGGTGGCAAAATTCAGCAAAATGATTTTTGCCGGCGATTTCTTCATCTCTTCGCGCCAGCTTTTATTATTCTTGTAAAAATATTTGCCATTTAACAGATCCATGGCCTGCGATGAGGACGCGCCTTTATTCACGACGCGAATACCATCGCCATACTTCTCCTGTAACCACTGGTTAATCAGAGCAATCTCATTGTCTTTAATATAGATTGCGCGCAATTTGCCATTTTCCTTTATCGCCATAGCGCCACGCGTGCTGGAACCGCCATAGGCTTCAATAATAAAGTTATTATCGGGCTTGCCGCTTTCGGCGAATGCGGTATTGCACAGACAGGCTGTGGTAATCAGCAAAGTGACGATGCCAGATAGCGCTCGTTGCATAACAAATTTCCGCCTTTTGATACTCAAGGTTACATGGAGAATCGGTTGTTTACCGTAAGCGAATTACCTTAACAGGGGAGATTGCGGGTCAACAATCCGAAAGCACGGTTGTCGGGTGAAAATTAGGTCAACTCTGAGAAAAAAGCCGCTTGCTGAATAAAAGTTATTTAAATTCAATCAGGTAAAAAACATCCCTGCCTGATAGCCTCCCTTCAGCCAGAAAATCCCGCATTGTCGCCTGCTTAAAACATCATGGTTGCTTCAGGACATAACGCGGTTTGATTAGCGAATTTTCGCACTGCGAGTCGAGTCGGATAATTCATAACTTATTGTAAAGTAGCGGGTTTTCGCTATTTATCCGGCGGTTAGCTGCGAATAAGCACTGCCTGACGATAACTTTTACCATCAGAACATTCTGGCTTAAGCTTTATAGCCATTGCACAGTGACATTCTTTACACTATGGCGAAATTCCGAAACGTTTCTAAACATAATGTATACAGATTAATCCGGTGTTAGCATTCTGACTGAATCATTATGATTGCGTTACAACTCATTTCAGGATGTGCAATGTGAAAACAGAATCCTTTTTATCCAGCCGCAATATTGGCCTGGATCTGCTGCGTGCCGGCCTAATTCTGGAAGGGGTGTTATTACACGCCTCACGGAGTTTACCGGGTGAGAATGGCTGGTATTATGTCGCGCAGCGCGATCCCTCGGAAATATTCACGGCACTGCTGAGCATGGTGCACACCTTCAGGATGGAAGTGTTCTTCTTTCTTTCGGGCATGTTCTCCGCGCTGATTATTTTGCGCAAAGGGCAGAAATTCTTTACGGATAATCGCCGTAAGCGCGTCCTGATTCCGCTGATATCAGCCTATCTGTTTATTCCGCCGCTGATGTATTTTATCGCGGGACAGATGAATAACACGCCGCTGAGTCTCGAAGGCTGGCTAAACAGCTATACCATGATGCACCACCTGTGGTTCCTCGTGTCGCTGTCGGTGATGTCGCTGCTGGTACCTGGCGCGTTCTATCAGTGGAGCGCCCGTCAGCTGGGCAAAATGTCGTTGCCAATGCTGATCGCCACGCTGGTGGTTCTCGGTAACGCCTGCTTCGTGCTGAAGTTTCTGGTGAAAGGCCGCGGTGAATTTGTCGAGCTCATCCCGGTGACCGCACGCTTCCTCGTCTACTACACCGCCGGTTTTGCGTTATACGTCAACCGCGAGAAAATTGCCCGGTACGCCAACAGTAAACTGATGAATGGCTGGCTGGTGGTCGCGCTGGTGCTGGCGGTGTGGGCCGCCTGCTATGTCGTCGCGCACAACCACATCACCGGGGTGATGAAATATGTGCCGGTGATGCTGGGCAGCGTGCTGTCGGTGATGCTGTCCTACTGGCTGGTGTTTAGCTTCGAACGCATCAACGTGAAAGAGAGTCGCATTCTGACGGCGATTGTGGATTCCGCGCTGATTATCTATTTGCTGCACTATCCGGTGGTGATCATTTTCTCATGGCTGCTGGATGTCTGGTTACCGGATAACCTGTCAGTCCTGTATGTCCTGATCGATTTTGCCCTCGGCATTGCGCTGAGCGCGGTGTGTTACGCCATCGTCAAACGTTCACGCTTCGCCTCGTTCATGTTTGGCCTCAAGCCGAAAGATAAAAAGGTGGCGGTGCCGGTCGAAGCGCGACTGTAATTGTCATCATGCCCGGCCGCCACTGGCGTGCCGGGTATTATTTCCCGCCATCTGATTTTTGCCATTTTCCGCATTTTTAGTTCCAGATAATTATCTCAGGCCGTTAGCGCAATTCCTAAAGCTTATCGCCGTCATCACAATTCCTTAAGTCAAACTGGACGTTTTAACCTGATCGCAGTAATACTCATTTCAACGGATTTCCAGCCGTAAGCTATTACGACAATATATTTCGCTTCGCTATTTCCCCGCACTGCGCATTCGCTGTGCGGCATTTGTCTTTTCTCTGGTGAGGACAATAGTGTGTTTAAATTAAATCCCTTGTTACTAAGCCTGCTTGCTGCGCAGGGCTTAATGCTGTCTGCCACACCGGTATCGGCGGTGGTATTAAAATCTTTCACTCCCGAACGCAACGACAATAAAGTCGGCGCTTATTGCTTATGTAATGGTTCAACCCAGACGCTGAGCGGCGTGCCGCGCTTTACCGCTGGAGAAAGTGGCATGAGCAGCGTCACGCTGGGTGAACTACAAAAGGTTGGGCGTATTATTAATGACAATTTAATCGGCGAGCCCCGCCTGCAACTCGGTGCACAAAATTATGCTATTGGTATTCCGGATGAAGAAACAGGCAGTTATCGTGTCTATCAGGTTTATAACAGTGCGGAAATGATTGCGCCGGCGGAAATTAATGGCGCTACGGTAGTGCCAGATTATTATGATGTGAACGATAAACAATATATTGATGCGCGCGTGGCGACAGTCACTAATGGCCGGTTAAATATCAATATTGGTCAGCAAGGCGCAGCCGCTAACGCCAGCACCAATCGCTGGTCAATGGCGGCCAAACAGAGTCAGTTATTTGCCAGCAGTAATAACGGCCAGATTAACTGGGACAGCAATAACCGCATCCGCTTTACCGCCGCCACGCCGCCGTACGGTGGCGATCGGCTGGCATTTGATGCCGGAGGCGTGGTGACCTACGCCGGTCTGTTTGATGTCACGCTTAAGGATGGCAGCAGCAACGCGTACTACGTCAGTAACCTCAATGAATTGCGTAACTATAACGACTGGCTGATTGACCAGATTAGCGGCGGCAACCTGAGCCCGGAAATTTATAACGCCGCGCTGAACCTGGCGTTCAGCCTGCGCGACGGTCGTGTGGTTTACCGCATGAGCACCGGCAATTACGATGATGAAGTGGCTGCCGCACTCGGCGATCAGGTGGTGCTGAGTGCCGATGGCGCGAAAGCCAGTGTGAAAATCAATCGCGGCAAAACGCTGGAAGTGGCTAATGGCGCCAGCGCCGTGATGCGCGCCAGCAACGGTGCAACGGCGATTATCGCCGGAAAACTGGCGACCAGTAACGCGCTCTCATCCGAAGCGGGCGCGCTGGAGCTGATCAGCGGCGCGCGCGGTATCAATAATGGCGTCATCAACAGTGGCTTTTTTAATGCCGCCAATGGGCGCGGCGTGGCAGAAGACTCTCTCGGTTATGCAGGCACGGCGGTGTCGGCGATTTATAACAGTGAGTTCCGCAACAATGGTGTGCTCAATGTGCATATCGGCGATGCGCCGTGGGGCACCGCCGGCTTATTTCTCGGCAGCAGCAGCGCGGTCAACCACGGCAATATTAACATCGGCATTCACGATGTGGCGAACGGCTCCTCAGCAGCGGCGGTGAGTTTCAGCGGCGAGGGCAGCTTCGTCAACGCGCGCGATGGCACGATTTATCTCGGCCGCACACCGCAAAATCACAAGGGCGACGTCACGCAGGATGTCGCGGTCAGCCTCGGCGGTGGCATCAGCGCCATTTCCGGCCTGCTCGACTCACGAGCCATCAATGATGGTCGTATTGTTATCGGCTCAAAAGTCGAGAACGCCGTTGGCATGCGCATCGAGGCCGGGCCCAATGCGGTGTCACTGAATAACGGTGTTATCGATGTCAACGGTATGGCGCAGGCGCTACCGCGCGAAAATATCGCCATGCTGGCGATGGATTCCGGCAGCGGCGGTCAGGTGGGCAACCGCGGCACCCTCAATCTGAATGGCTATAACAGCACCGGCCTGAAAGTGATCGCCACGGCGGGCAACCAGGCGCACGCCTTCTCCAGCGGCGCGATCAACGTGGCGGGTGACGCCGACCGCTTTGGCGGCACCAACAATACGGCGGTGTGGGTAACTGGCGAACCGGGCGGTCACGCCAGTGCCGATATCACCGGCCCAATCCGGCTCAGCGGCAAAGCGGGCATCGGGATTCGTGCTGAAGGCCAGGCAACAGTCAACGTTAGCGCCCGCGCGATTCCCACCTCCAGCGGCAGCGACAGCATGCTGGATAGCGGACAGATCAGTTTCTACCGTATCGGCCCGGATGCGCGCATTAATCTGCCGGCCAACGGCCGCTACAGCGCCTCCGTGTGGAACGGCACGATTTTTCGCGTCGAGCAGGGAGCAGATTTTGACGGGCGCGGCCTGACTTTGTCGATGAAAAGCCCGTTTGCGACCGGTGTGTACGGCAGCGGTGCCGGCACCGACATTAATACCCACGGCGCGACGCTGAACATCGCCAGCTTTGCCAGCGGGCTGACTATCACTGATGGCGCCCGCGCCACCATTGATGCCGCAACGCGTATTCACCTCAACGGGTCTGATGCCCGCGTCGCCATCGCTGACGGTAATCGCTATACGCTGCAGGGTAACGTTGTTAACCCTAATACGCAGTTCGATCCGAACACTTTACTGATCAATCAGGCAGCGATAGACGGCCGCGCCAATAACCAGCAGCCGTTTACCGTGATGAATCATGCGCGGCTGGTGAATCGCGGCGCGATCTCCCTGCGGGGGGAAGGCGTAACGGGTATCTATGCGCAGTATGGCGCCACGGTCGACAACCGCGGCGATATCAACATTTTACGTAACGGCCGGGCGCTGTTCGCCGATGGCTATCCGGGCGCCGGCGACGGCAAAACCCTGACGGAGATTAACAATAGCGGCACGCTTAATCTCTACAGCGGTCAGAGCACCCAGCAAACCACCACCTTCGGTGCGGTCTCGTATCACCAGCTGGGGCGGATTAACCAGAACGGTACGATTAATCTGTACGGCGATAACGTGGTCGGCGCGAAAGCCTTTGCCGGCGGTCGTATTACGCTGGGCACGAACAGCCGCGTGGTGTTCCATGACGCACAGCAGATCGGCTATCAGGCTTTCGATCCCGGCTCACGCCTGATCGTCAACGGCAGCCCGATTGATGTCAGCAGTCGTAACTCGACGTTGTATGAAATCCGCAACGGCGCGTGGCTGTACAACCAGGGCTTTGGCAACGTCACGCTGAGCGGCAGGGACAGCACCGGCATTGTGGTCAGCGGGACGGATGCGCTGGTATCCAGCACCGATGTTTATCAGGTCACCGGGAAGGGTGCCACCGTGCTGCGCGCCAGCGATCGCGCGCAGGGGATCATTACCAGCCTAATCGCGCTGAACGGCAAAAACACCTTCGGCGCGCAGGCGACGGGCGATGGCACCGAGGTCTACGCCGCCTCGCTCATCACCGGCACCGGGCGCAACGCCACGGCGTTTGATGTCAGCGGCGACGCGCGCCTGTTTAATCAGCAGCAGGGCGTAGTGGATTTGCGTGGCCGCAACAGTACCGGGGCCCGGGTGCACGATGGCGGTAACTTTATCAACCGCGGCACGGTTAGCGTCGCCAGCGGCACCGGCGTGGACGTCAGCAGCGGTTATGGCCAGTATGTCCCGCTCGACAGCACCTTACGCGTGAATGACGGCACCGCTGCGCTGCGCGTGGGCTCCGGCGGCGCGATGAAAATTTACGGCGACGGGCAGGGGGCCAGCACGCTGGCGGCTTACGGCAAAGCCGATGGTTTGCTGCTCGACAGCGGTGCGCAGCGCTTTGAAGCCAACGACATCATCATCGGTGCTTACGGCAGCGGCACTGCGCTGAACAATCGCGCCGGCATCAGTGATATTTCGCTGAGTAATGTGCGCTTCGAGGCTAACGGTGGCACCGGCATTCGCTCTGCCACCTCGTTCGATCCGGCGGGTAGCGCGCAGATTCACGTCGGCGCAGGCGGTACCGGCTATCGCTTTGAAAACGCAGATGGATCCACCACGGGCAACGATTTAGTGATTGGCCGCGACTACCGCATTGAAGTCAACGGCAGCGGCACCGGCGTGCGTGCCAACACCCGTGGACGGGTGATTGCTCAGGGCCTGATTGATATCCGCGATGCTGATGGCGGTTCGGCGATTGTCACCCGCAGCGCCAGCCAGGTGATCAACCAGGGCACCATCCGCTCACAAAGCCGCGTCGCACCGCTCATTGATTTGCGCGGCGGCGAGACGGTGTTTATCAACCAGGGCACGCTGGATGCGCCGTACGCCGATCAGGTGGTAGTGGCAGGCGGCGCGACCCGTGATGTGGTGGCACTGCTGGCGGGCAAAGTCACGGGCGAAGTGAACACCGGTAACGGCAGCGATACGCTGCTGGTTACGGGCGGCACGCTGGATGGCGGCCTGAGTATGGGTGACGGCAGCGCGAATCAGGCGACGGTGCAGGCTATCAGCCTGAACCAGACCCGTCATATCACCAGCGGCGGCGCGGATAGCACGCTGAACCTCAGCCAGCTCACTGCGCGCGGCGGTTCGTTCCGGCAGGACGATCTTACCAAAGGCACCAACCTCGGTGCGGGCTGGAGCACGCTGAACTTCATCGATACGCAGTGGACGCTGAGCGACAACATTAAACTGGCGCACAGCACCATTAATATCGATGCCGGATCCACACTGTTCGCCGGCGATGGCGTCAACGCGCGGCTGCAGGGGGCCAGCAATGATTCGCTGGTGGTAAATAATGCCGGCACGCTCGACCTGACCAACGGTGGCAATGTGGCGGCAAATACCCTGACCGTCGAAGGTAGTCTGGCCTCCGCGCAGGGCCGTCTGAAACTCAATTCGACAGCCACCCACAGCGACGTGCTGCGTGTTAACGGTAACGCCAGCGGCACCACCTGGGTGGATGACCGGCTGCAGGGCGGCGGGCTGCTGGACAGCAATCGCGACAATGTCATCGCGGGCAGCGAAGGCGTCTCGCTGGTGCAGGTGACCGGCAGCGCCAGCGCCGACAGCTTCAGGCTGAGCAATGGCTATGTGGCAGCCGGGCCGTGGCAGTATGGTCTGTACAGCTTTGCACCGGGCAGTAGCGCAGGCGGCAACGTATGGGACTATCGTCTGGCGAACAATTTCATCTGCAGCGATGGCTCACTGTGCCAGCCGCAGGCGGGCAGTGCGGTTAAGGCGGTGCGTCCGGCGGTTACGCCGCAGGTGCCGTCCTGGATCTCCGCACCGGTCGGGCTGGCGTACTACTCGCTGGCAGTCACTGACGATCTGCATAAGCGTCTCGGCGAACTGCGCCAGCAGCCGGCAGACAACGCAGAGATGTTTATCCGCTACCTCGGTTCGGATTTGCAGTATCAAAGCAATCGCGGCCTGGACGCCTGGGGTTATGACTTCGACCTCAACTACAGCGCCGTACAGCTCGGCGGCAATTTGCTGCGCGCCGATGGCGCTGAAGATAGCGTGCGCGGCGGCGTCGCCTATACGCGCGGCAACACGCGCATTCGCCCGCATGCCGCTGACGGTTACAGCTCCACCAGCTTTGATAGCGATACGTTGTCACTTTATGGCACCTGGCTGCGCAGCAATGGCTGGTATGTAGATGGTTCGCTGAGCTGGAGCGGCTACCGTGGCGAAACCGACATTGCGCGGCAGAAAGCGGTCGCTAAACCCAAAGGGCACGGCTGGACAGCGTCAGTCGAGTCTGGCTATTCGCTGATGCTGGCGGGTGATGTGCGCCTGGAACCGCAGGCACAGGTTAGCTGGCTGCGTATGAACATGGACAGTTTTACCGATGCTGACGGCGCGCGCGTCTCTTATAACGATTACGATCAAACCATAGGCCGGCTCGGCGCGCGCGTGGCGCGCAGCTGGCAGGACAGCAGTCAGAACCAGTACACGCCGTATCTGCGCGCTAACTATTATCGCGGCTGGGGCGGTACGGCGCAGGTCAGGGTCGGCACCAGCGACAGCGACCTGAGCCAGAGCTTCAGCAGCGGCAAATTTGGCCAGATGTGGGACGTCGGCTTCGGCGGCACGACGACCCTCATCAACAACGTGGCGCTGTATGCCGAGGCGGATTACCGCAAAGAGATTGCCGGCAACGGCGTCAAAGGCTGGCGCTACAATGCCGGGGTGCGCTGGTCGTTTTGAACGTAAATGACCACCTTAAACGTGCAATTACAGGC
This sequence comes from Pantoea sp. Morm, assembly GCF_016643525.1. Classification (NCBI taxonomy): domain Bacteria; kingdom Pseudomonadati; phylum Pseudomonadota; class Gammaproteobacteria; order Enterobacterales; family Erwiniaceae; genus Pantoea; species Pantoea sp. Morm. The sequence goes on from NZ_VOQX01000028.1 coordinate 30,110, forward strand.
GGCGCTGTGATGCGGCGTCGAACAGCATCGCACGTTCGCTGTCCAGCGTGACCGGTAAAATATCACCGGCGCGCGCGCCGGAACGCTGGGTGGTAAACAGCATCAGCGGGTGGCCAAACAGCGAACCGTGAATCAGTTCGGACAGGCCGGTCGGCTCCACAAGCGACACTTCCAGAGGCAGCGCATGCTGCTCACCCGGCTGCGCCAGACTGATGTTTTCCGGACGGATGCCATAAATGACGTCACGGCCAGCGGCCTGTGCTGCCCAGTGCGTATTCAGGGGCAACTGAGCGCTGTCGCTGATACGCACGCCGCTGGGGGTCATCACGCCGTTGATAAAATTCATCGACGGTGACCCGATAAAACTGGCGACAAATTTATTGGCCGGTGTGTCGTACAGCTCCAGCGGTGTGCCCACCTGCTGAATGACGCCGTGGTTGAGCACCACGATGCGGTCAGCCAGCGTCATGGCCTCAACCTGATCGTGGGTAACATAAACGATGGTGTTGTTCATTTGCTGATGCAGTCTTTTGATCTCCACGCGCATCTGGCCGCGCAGTTGCGCATCGAGGTTGGAAAGCGGCTCATCAAACAGAAACACCTGCGGCTGACGCACAATGGCGCGGCCCATCGCCACGCGCTGACGTTGTCCACCCGACAGCTCTTTTGGCCGGCGATCAAGCAGGTGTGTCAGGCTGAGAATCTCCGCCGCTCGCCGGACTTTCTCCTCAATCTCAGCACGCGGTCGTTTCTGAATTTCAAGGCTGAAGCCCATGTTGCGCGCGACCGTCAGATGCGGATAGAGCGCGTAGCTCTGGAACACCATCGAGATATCGCGGTCTTTCGGCGCCACCTCGTTCATCAGCTGACTGCCGATATGGATATTACCGCCCGTTGCCAACTCCAGGCCGGCAATGGTGCGCAGCAGGGTGGATTTACCGCAGCCGGACGGGCCGACCAGCACCACGAACTCACCATCTTTAATGGTCAGATTGATGTCGCGCAGAACCTCAACGTTGCCATAGCGCTTTTCAATTTTTGCCAGCGTAATTTCAGCCATTATTTACCCCTTAACCGCACCGGCGGTGAGTCCCTGAACCAGGTAGCGTTGAATGAAAGCGAAGAACAGACAGGCTGGAATTAACGCCAGCACGGCGGCAGCCATCATTTCGCCCCACGAAACGGCGAATTTGGAGACGAAACTGAGCAGCCCGACCGGAAAGGTCATGACTTCGTTTTTGTTGATCAGCATCAGTGAGAACAGCAACTCACTCCACGCGGCGGTGAAAACGAAGCCGAGCGTCGCCGCCATGCCGGGCAGCGTCAGCGGCATCAGCACGCGGTACAGCGCCTGAAAGCGGGTGCAGCCTTCCAGCATGGCGGACTCTTCGAGATCTTTCGGGATGGCATCAAAAAATGACTGCATCAGGAAGGTGGCGAACGGGACATTAAAGGCGCTGTAAATCAGAATCAGCCCCAGCAGACTATTCGTCAGTCCCAGCGGGGCCATCACCCGGTAAATCGGCGCAATGATCATCACCAGCGGAAACATCTGCGTAAACAGCAGCAGGGCCGCCATCACCATCTTGCCGCGAAACTGAAAGCGGGAAAAGGCATAGCCGGCACCCGCAGCAATCAAGGTGGTCAGCGCGGCAGTGCTGCAGGAGACAATGAGACTGTTCATAAAAAACGTGGGGAAATCACTGTCGGTCAATACCTTCGCAAAATGGCTCAGGGTGAAACCGCCAGGTAACAGCGTCACACCCTGACTGAACAGTAACCTGTCCGGCGTGACGGCAATTTTAATGATCCAGTACAACGGAAACAGCGCAAACAGCAAATAGGCGGCGATGCTGAGACGATGACCGATCAACGGTAACAGGCGCATGCAGACTCCTTACTTAAGTAACTGATGGCGGATGCGCAGCAGTACCAGCGCATAGCAGGTCATCAGCAGTAACAGACACACCGCCATCGCCGAGGCATAACCAAAATCCAGTTTGCGATAAGCGGTGGTGAAGATGTAACTGGAAAGAATCGAGGTTGAACCGGCCGGACCGCCGTCGGTCATCACCACGATCAAATCGGCAAAGTTAGCGATCCAGATGGTACGCAGCATCACGGTAATGGCGATCATCGGGGCGAGAAACGGCAGGGTGACACGGCGAAACTGCTGCCAGCCGCTGGCACCGTCAATGGCTGCTGCTTCATACAAATCTTTGGGAATCGACTGCAGTGCCGCCAGTAGAGTGATGGCAAAAAACGGGATGCCAAACCAGACGTTAGCAATCACCGGCCCCCACATCGCCAGTTGCGGATCGGAAAGAATATTGTAAGGTTCGCTGAGAATGCCCACGTCGCTGAGCCACTGTGGCAGCGGACCTACAACCGGGTTGAGCAGCCAGGACCAGGTCAGGCCGGAAAGAAACGCCGGCACCGCCCACGGTAAAAACACCAGCGCCTGCACCCAGCGGCGAAAGCGAAACTCGCGGTTAAGCAGCAGCGCCAGCGCGAGGCCGAAAAAGAACTGCAGCAGCAGTGAACTCAGCGTCCAGTTAAGGGTATGGCCGAGCGCGCGAAAGAAGCGGCGATCGTCGAGCATCTGCGCAAAGTTCGCCCAGCCAACCCAGCCGCTCTCCAGCGGATTGAGCAGGTTCATGCTCTGAAAAGCGTAAGAAATGCCGATCGCCATCGGCACGAAGATGAACAGGGCGATCAGCAACAGGCCCGGTGACAGATACCACCATGGCTCCGCAAGCCGGGTCCAGCGCCAGCGGCGGCGCGCCGGGCTGGCAGGAAGAGAGATTTCAGGCGTCATTTCAGGGCTCCGGTTTACGCGGGATTACTGGCTGGCGAGCCAGGCTTTTTGCTCTTTACTCAGATAGCTGGCCCAGTCCTGCACCATATCTTTGGTGTCGTTTTCGCTCAGTAACGTCTCCTGGCTGCTCTCTTTCACGATCACCGAATTGAAATAGCCCCAGCCTTTAAGGTGGGTCGGCATGGTGAGCGGCACATAATTTGGATCGTTCAGCTCCTTAAACCAGCCGGCAAACTGCGGCGTCTGATAGAACGGGTCCTGTTCCGCACCTTTATAGATGGGTAGCGTGCCGACAAACTTCGCCCATGCCAGATTGTTGGTTTTATTACTGAGGAAGGTAATCAGCGGCCAGGCGATATCGTTTTGTTTACCCTGTTTGAACATCGCCCAGCCGGTATAGCCGATGGTCGGGAAGGCTTTACCGGACGGTCCGACCGGCATGGGCGCCACAGCAAAATCCTCAGCCGCCATGCTATTTTTAATCGCGATCAGCGCGTCCGGATCCTGATCGAGCATCGCGCATTTGCCGGAATAAAAGCCCGAGACAATCTCGTTAAAGCCCCAGTTCACGCTGTCTTTAGGCGCGCCACCTTGCTGGTACAAATCAACCAGCAGTTGTGCCCCCTTTATCGCCCCCGGCTGGGTTAAGGTACTGTTGCCGTCTTTATCAAAGAAGGCAGGCGAACCGTTCATTGCCGCCATAAACATCATCCACGCATTGGTTCCCCCGACACCGCCGCGCATGCAGTAGCCGCTGATACCGTTACCTGACTGACTAATACGCTTCGCGTCGCTGGCAAACTCGTCCATTGTTTTTGGCGGTTCACTCAGTCCTGCCTGCTTAAACAGCTTTTTATTCCAGAACAGCGCTCGCAGATAAAAACCGTACGGTACCATGGTGGCTTTGCCGTTCGCGGCACGCGCCATTGCCAGCGTTTTGTCCGTCAGCTGGGCGCTTTCAGGCCAGCTTTTCAGGCGGGGTTCAAGATCTTCCAGCATATTGTTGCTGGCGTATAAGCCTTGCCAGGTATCGGGCATCTCCACCACATCCGGTACCTGTCCGCTCTGTAACATGGTGCCCAGTTTTTCAAATGCCTGACCCCACGGCAGCGAAATCAGCTCAATCTCGGTCCCAGGATGCTGCGTCTTGTATTCGTCGAGCATTTTTTGCAGAAGCGCGGTACGTGGCGGGCTGGTAATAACTTCCACCACGGTGAGTTTGGCGGCGAGGCTGCAAAAGGCGCTGCCTAAACCCACGGCGAGTACCAGGGCTTTCAGGGCGAAACGTGTTGTCATGGCTGGTTCTCCGGAGCGTGATTAACGGTGAGTGGCGGCAGCAAGTGCCTGATTTAGATCGGTCCAAAGATCGTCGGTCTCTTCGAGGCCAACAGAGATACGGATCAGGCGCGGCGAGACACCAAAATCCTGGGCTGAATTAAATTCACTGGCCTGATTAATGACCGAAATCGCCGGCATCACCAGGCTCTCGAAACCTCCCCAGCTGACGCCCATGTGAAACAGTTGCAGGGCGTTGCAGAATTGCGGTATGTCGACCTGTTCGGTCACGGCAAAGGAAAACAGCCCGCTGTAACCGCGCAGCGTGGACCATTCAGGGGGATTGAGCCCGGGATGGCAAACCGCGCTGACCTGCGGATGGTCGCGCAGCTTTTCCGCCAGCTGCAGGGCGCTTTGCTGATGTTGCTTCATGCGCAGCGGCAGCGTGCGCAGGCCACGCATCAGCAAAGACGCTTCGTTCGCAGACAGTTTGCCGCCAAGGAACGGACTAATGTGACGGGCAATGTTGTTGATGTGCTGGTGGCTGGCAATCACCAGGCCGGCCACTACATCGCTGTGGCCGCTGATGTACTTCGAGGCGGAGTGCACCACGATGTCGATACCACACAGCAGCGGCTGCTGGAAAATGGGCGAAGCCCAGCTGTTATCAATCAACGTGACGACGCCCGCATCGCGCGCCAGCGTGGCCAGCTGGCGCAGGTTCTGTTCACTCATCACCCAACTGGAGGGACTTTCCAGATAGAGCAGGTTGGCACCGGGCAGCGCGGCGGCCATCGCCGCTTCATCGTCGCCATCAACAAACTGCGTCGTGATGCCGAAACGCTGACAAAAGCCGCGCAAAAAGCGGTAAGTATCGGGATAGACATGATTGACGCAAACCACTTTCGCGCCTGGCTGAACCACACTCAAAATCGCGTTGCTGATGGCGGCCATGCCGCTGGCAAAGGCGAGGCAGGCGTCACCGCCTTCCAGCGCGGCAACTTTATCCTGTAGCGCTTTAACCGTCGGATTATCAACGCGGGAATAGAGCGGCTGGTCGCTCTCACCGCGAAAGCGGGCGATCATGCTGTCGTAATCGCTGAAGGTAAACAGCGAAGACTGATAAATCGGTGGCGTTACGGCGCCCTGTTCGTGGCGCTGGTCGTGGGTCAGCAGTGTTTGTTGCGCAATAGGTTTAGCGTTTGGCATGGATCACGTCCTTCATGTCGCGTTCGGTGATATCAAGAATCTGGTGGTAAAGGGCGCGCGCGGCCTGGCTGTCGCGGGCGCGGATGGCGTTAAACAGTTCACGGTGCAGGGGAAACGAGTCTGAAAACAGCGCCTGCTCCGGCGGGGATTCGAAAAAGGCGTGCAGCGTGTCGTAGACGCCGTTAAGCATCTGCAACAGCAGCGGATTACCGGCGGCGCGGTAAATGCTGGTGTGGAAAGCCCAATCCTCCGGCCCGGCGGAACCGATAGCCAGGTGCACACGCTCCATCTCTTCCAGCCTCCGTTCGATTTCCAGCAGGTCGTCGGCGCTGGCGCGCTGCGCGGCCAGCACGCAGGACTCGGACTCAATGATGCGGCGCACTTCCAGCGCATGAAGCATGTTGGCGGAGTCGTTTTTAAAGCGCAGAGAGAGAAAGCTGTCATGCAGACCGACCTCCGCCTGCAGAAAGGTGCCGCTGCCTTTTTTGCGCACAATGATGCCAAGTGCTTCCCAGCGCTTGAGCGCCTCGCGCACCGTATTACGGCTGACGCCCAGTTTCTCCGCCAGCTCGCGCTCCGGCGGCAGGCGACTGCCCGGCTGCGCGCCGGCATGCGCCATGTAGCGCGTGAGCGCATCAAGAATCAGCGTATCGCTGCGCGTCGGAATAATGGGATGGAGTTCAGCCGGGTCATGCATCGCTTTGCCTTAATTGGTCCAACATCTCTACCAAAGGCCTAGCAACCCGCATGCCAGAATCATGAAGCTTTGATTCAGCAGGAGATTTGATGCCGTAATAAGCGCAGATTATGAGATCTGCTGGTGCAAAACCCGCCAGAGTGCACCGTGGTGTGGCGGTGCGGTGGTCATTTTTTGATTAACCGGGGTGTGAATTCAGCAGATGCAGTGGCACAGCGGCAACGCTCAGCCAGCAAAACCGTTAGCCATGACGTTAAGGTAAAAGAAGAGCGTTGTGACCGGTTAAATGACCCGGCACTGCGGCGTCAGCGCAGATTGCCGTGGCGCTTATCAATACGGCACTGATTTATCGCTGACATGATCTCATATCATTCGGTCTGCTTATGCGGGGGTCATGCCGCCATCGCTTTGTGTTAATGAATCAAAATCTCCTGCTAATTTTCTGTTGTCTATTTGTGTTAAGGAGAACTGTTTTTTTCGCGTAATTAAAACTTTGCGAAATTTATTGTCTTTTAATATTAAGCGGAACTGTCTGATTGTTTAGGTGATATTCTGCGCACAGAAGCTTACAAAACCTTTACAATTAATTTTACTTAAGTCTTTGATGATGGCAAAAATAAGGATATTGCTGGCGCTGTCTATTATTATAGCGTCAGGCCAGATTATCGCTGCCCCTTTGACACCCGGCGACCGCGATTATCTGCAAAACCAACAACAGCAGCGACTGGAGCAGGATCAGCAGCAGCGCGATGCACTGTGGCATGCTGTGGCACCGCTGAATGCGCCGGACGCCTCCCCGGCGGGCCCCGGCCCCTGTTTTCCGATCCAGCATATCCGTCTGCAGCACGTCACGCTGATATCCGATCGTCAGCAACAGGCGCTGACGGCACCTTATATCAATCGCTGTCTGAATTTGAGTGAAATTAATGCGCTGGTACATGCGGTCTCTTACTGGTATATGCAACGTGGTTACATTACCAGCCGGGCGTTTTTAGCCGAACAGGATCTGTCGCATGGGCAGTTAATTATTCCGGTGCTGGAAGGAAAACTTTTCGCTATTCGCCTCGACGGGGCGCAGCCGGCGATGTTAAAGATGGTTTTTCCTCATATTGAAGGAAAAATACTTAACCTGCGCGATATTGAGCAGGGTATGGAGCAAATTAATCGCCTGCGCCGCACCCCGGTACAGATTGAAATTCAGCCTGCGCCGCAGCCCGGTTATTCAGTGGTGAACCTGACGACAGCGGCAGAATTTCCGCTCAGCGCCGCGCTGGGATTTGATAATAGCGGACAAAAAAGCACCGGTGTCGGTCAGTTAACCGCATCGCTGACCGGCAACAACCTGTTAGGGCTGGCGGATCGCTGGTTTATCAGCGGTGGTCGTAGCAGCGCATTCAGCGAGTGGCGTGACGCGCAGAATGTGCAGGCGGGTGTCAGCGTGCCGTATGGCTACGGCCTGCTCGACTACAGCTATAGCTGGAGCAGTTATCACAGTCATTTTGATAACAATGGTTTCACCTGGCTGAGTAACGGCGACAATATTGCGCATCGCCTGAATGGTTCATGGGTGCTGTTTCGCAACGGTGAAATCAAAACCAGTTTGCAGCTCGGCCTGAATCACTACACCAGTCACAACTATCTCAACAATACTCTGTTGCAGAGTAGCAGTCGCAAAATCACCAGTACCCAGATCGGATTCAATCATACGCAAAAGGTGTTCGGTGGCGTGGCAACGCTCAACCCAACCTTTAGCCGCGGCATGCCGTGGTTTGATGCGGAAGGTGATGCCGACAAAAGCGGGGACTTACCGCGGGCGCAGTTTCGCAAGTGGAGCCTGAGCGGCAGCTTTCAGCGACCAGTTTCGGACAAGTTATGGTGGCTCAGCAGCGTATACGGCCAGTGGTCACCGGAACGGTTATACGGCAGCGAACGCCTGACGCTCGGCGGCGAAAGCTCAGTCAGGGGGTTTCAAAGAACAATACCTGTCAGGCGACGCGGGTGGCTATTTGCGTAATGAACTGGATTACACCCTGTTCACCTTGCCGTTGGTCGGTGACGTCAGCGCCCTGGCGGCGGTGGACGGCGGCTGGCTGAAGAGCGATGCGCAAAACCGCGAGTCTGTGGGCACGATATGGGGCAGCGCAGTGGGGATCAGCACCCGCAGCCGATTCTTTTATACCCAATACACGGTCGGTTTCCCGCTTAGTTATCCCGGCTATCTGCAACCGGATCACGTTAGCATTTATGCCCGGGTCGGGCTGGTTTTTTAAGAGGCAATGATTATGGATGATCGTCAACCGGTTTCCCCGTTTCGTCGCGCGCTGAGCTACTTCATTTGTTATCTGGTGGCGGTACAGCCACTGCTGCCGGTTGTGGCCGCGGAAATTACCCCGGTTACGCCGGGCACGCGCATGGATGCCGCGGGTAACGGCGTGCCGGTGGTCAATATCGCCACGCCGAATCAGGCAGGTGTTTCCCATAACCAGTACCAGCAGTACAACGTCGGGCAGCAGGGGCTGATTCTCAATAATGCCAGCGGGCAACTTACCCAGACCCAACTGGGCGGACTGATCCAGAATAACCCTAACCTGCAAGCCGGGCACGAAGCCCGGGCGATCATCAATGAAGTAGTGGGAGCTAATCGTTCGCAGTTGCAGGGCTATACCGAAGTCGCGGGTAAAGCCGCGAATGTGATCGTGGCCAACCCTTACGGCATAACCTGTAACGGCTGTGGCTTTATTAATACGCCCAACGTCACGCTCACTACCGGAAAACCACAGCTGGATGCCAGCGGCAATCTTGCCGCGCTGGAAGTCACTAAAGGCGACGTGACGGTTGAGGGCAAAGGGCTCGATGGCAGCCGCGCTGATGCGGTATCGCTCATTGCGCGCGCCACCAAAATTAATGCGGATATTCATGCCAGCGATCTCGCTATCACGGCGGGTGCCAACCGCGTTGCGCAGGACGGCTCGGTTACGCCAATCGCCGGAGAAGGGCCAGTGCCGTCGGTGGCGGTCGATACCGGTGCGCTTGGCGGCATGTACGCTAACCGGATTCATCTGGTGTCGAGCGACAAAGGCGTCGGGGTCAACATTGGTAATCTACTGGCCAACCAGGGCGATATCACGTTAAACGCGAATGGCACCCTGACTCTGGGGAATGCCAGCACCAGCGGCAAGCTGCTCGCGAATGCCCGCGATATGCAGCTGCAGGGGACGCAACAGGCGACCGGTGACGTAGCGCTGAACAGCCAGGGCAATGTGCAGCTGCGTAACAATAAACTGACCAGCGGCGGTAATCTGCGCCTGGCAGCAAGCGACGTCACGGCAGATCAAAACAGCACCGTTGCAGCTAACGGTGACATCAGTGTGACGTCGCAGACGCTGATGAATAACGGCCTGATTCAGGCGCAGAAAAACCAGACTATTACGGCAAATACCTTACGCAACCAGGGACGCTTACAGTCGGCAGGCGGGCAAACGCTCAGCACCGCATCGCTGGACAATCAGGGATTGATCGGGTCTTCGCGTGCGCTGCATATCAGTGCCACGCAGCAGGCGCTGAATGGCGCAACGGGGACGTTACTCGCCGGTGAAGAGCTGGACTTAGCGGGTGGCGATTTCACCCTGAACGGTTCTGTAAGCGGTAAAAACGGCCTGACGCTAAGCAGCACCTCATTGCAAACCGCAGCAGACGCCCGGCTTAGCAGCCAGCGCAACATCAATCTCAGCGCCCGTCAGCAAATACTGCAAGGCGAGATTGCCAGCGGGGGTAGCCTGATGTTGAACGGCGATACCCTCACGCTTGGCAGCACAGGCAGACTGCACGGTGACGGTGACGTCTCACTGACGGCCAGCCAGCAGGCTACGATCGGTGGTCAGCTGGACGGAGATAATGTTCAGCTGAGCGGCGGTGCCTTGCACCTGAGCAAAACCGGAATGCTCACGGCTCAGCAGGACCTTAGCCTGACCAGCGCACAGCAGCAGCTGGATGGACAAAGCCGTGCGGGTGGCAATGTCACTTTACGTGCAGACCGCCTCAACGCTCTCAGTGAGGGCAAGCTATCCGCCGGTAATGACATTGCATTACAGGTTAATGATCAAAGCCAGTGGGCTGGCACGCTGATTGCCGGACGCGAGCTGGCTTTCAGTGCAACGGACTTCGTCAATAGCGGTACGCTGGCGGCGAATGGTAATACGCACTTTAGTTTTGATCATCTGACCAACGCGGGTCTGCTGCAATCGCTCGGCCAGCAAACGCTTTCTGGCCGCGTATTAACAAATAACGGTACGGCACAATCTGGCGCCGGGCAGCGGCTGGATGTCGGCCAGCTGGATAACAACGGTCTGCTGGGCGCGCAGGGCGATTTAACGCTGAATGCGGATCAGTTTACCGCTGGCGATGGCAGTAACACCCTGACAGACGGCGCTCTGCGGGTGCACTCCAGCCAGGCTGACCTCGGTGGAACGCTGAGCGCGAAGCACAACCTCGATTTCCAGACTGAAAAACTGACGACCCGCGCAGGTTCGTTACAGACCAGTGCGCAAAATATTCAGCTCAATGGGCAAAATATTGAGCTGAACGGCACGCTTTCCGCCGACCAGGCGCTGACACTGAATTCGCAACAGTTAAGCAGTGGTGACAACGCGCGCACGCAGGGCAAAAGCGCCATCGCGCTCAACGTTGCCGATCAGGCCGATCTGGCTGGCCAGTGGTTTACACCCGGCCAGCTGACTTTGCAGGCGGATACGCTCAACAACCAGGCGCAGACCGGCGCGCAGGATCTGACCATTGCCGCAGACATTATCAATAACGCGGGCGCGCTGAGCGCGAATAATCGCCTGGATCTGACCGCTGGAACATTACAGCAGCAGGGCTCTCTTAACGCGCTGGGCGCGATGGCGATCCGCAGCGATGCGTGGCGCAACCAGGGGCAAACCTCTGCGCGAATGCTGGATATCAGCGTGAAAAACACGCTCGATAATGCGCTTGCGGGCTCACTGCTGGCCTCAGATGCGTTGACGCTGAACACTTCCGCGCTGAGCAATGCAGGTAACCTCAGTGGACAAACCCTCGAACTTGATACCGAACAACTGACTAACAGTGGGCTGATGCAGGGCAATCAATCGGTCACGCTGCGCAGTGATGCGCTCAATAACCTGCAATCCGGGCAAATTCTGTCAGGCGGTGCGCTGAAAGTGGACGCTGACAGCACACAAAATGCCGGACGTTTGCAGGGCAGCTCGCTGCAACTGCGCGGCAATACGCTGAATAACAGCGGTATCGCCCTCGGCAGCAAAGGGCTTGATGTTGCGTTGCAGCAAACGCTGGACAACGCAGGTAGCCTGCTGTCGGATAGCGCCGCTACGCTGCAAAGCCGCGAGTTTAATAACAGTGGCAAGCTGTTGAGTGGTGAACAACTTTCGCTGACAGGCTCGCAGTTGCGTAACCAGGGTCAGATGCAGGGCGATACGCTGGCGATTCAGGCGAACAGTGTAAGCAACAGCGGCAATCTGATCGGTTTAAAATCCCTGGTGTTGCAATTACAGCAGGATCTGACCGATGCCCAGTCGGGCCGGTTACTGACTCAGGGCGCGTTGAACGTGAATGCGCAACGTATCAACCAGCAGGGCAGCTGGCAGGCGAACAGCATTGATGCCCGTGCCAGCCAGATTGATGTCAATGGCAGCATCCAGTCCGCAGCGCGCACCAGTCTTACGGCAACCGGCAATCTGCACACGCTGGCGCAGGGTAATATCGTTTCCAGTGGTCTGGCGGCCATTCAGGCGGCGAGCCTGAATAATGAAGGCAAATGGTCGGCAAAAAATCTGCAGCTGCAGGGCAATTCGCTGCTTAATCAGGGAAGTGCTACAGCAACAGACGAGCTGACGGCTAACCTCAGCGGACAGTTGCAGCAGCTAAAAGGCGCTGCTTTGCTGAGCGCGGGAACCAGCACCCTGAAAGCGGGCTCGATTGATAGTGCCGGTGATATCGAAGCTAAAAATCTGGTGATAAACAGCGGCAACCTGACTAACCGTGGTCAGCTGTATGCCCAGCAGAACCTGAATGGCGACGTTGAACAGGCGATTGCGAATCAGGGCGGGGTTCTGCGCAGCCAGGGTGTTCTGCAACTCAACGCGCAATCTTTACTAAACCAGGGACAGATTCAGGGCGATGGCATTACGACGATAACGCTAAGCGACAGCCTGAATAACACAGGAAGATTGCTTACCGGTGGTCCATTGACACTGTCGGCACCGACGGTACTGAATAGCGGCCTGGTGCAGGCGCAGGGGCTGGCTTACAGTGGTAACAACCTGGTGAACAGCGGGACTTTTACCGGTCTGGGTGATAGCCAGGTGAATGCCAGCCAGATGACCAATCAGGGACAGCTGCAGGGCGATAATTTACAGGTGCGCGGCGGTGTGTTGCACAACAGCGGTAGCGTATTCGCCAGCCGTGCGCTGGCCCTGACCTTACAGAATGCTGATAACCAGGCAACCGGCAAACTCTATAGCGCAGGCGATCTGACCCTCAATACGCCGGTGCTGAATGCGGCTGGCAGCCTGCTGGCGCTGGGCAACATGACCCTGCAACTGGGATCGGGGTTCACGCAGAGCGGCACGCTGGCAGCGGGTAAAGCGCTGAATCTCAGTACGCAAGGCGATCTCACCGTTCTGGGGACGCTGCAAGGCAACAGCCTGCAACTCAGCAGCAATAATTTCATCAATAATGGTCAGCTACGCAGCGGCAGCGGCGCGTTGAACGTCGATGCCAGCAACATGACGCTCAATGATAGCGGAAGCGTCCAGGCCGGCGGAGATATGCGTCTCACCAGTCGCGGCCAGTTAGTGAATTATGGCTTCGTCGGGACAGCAGGGAATTTGCTGATGACAGCAGGAAGCCGGATAGAAAACCGTGCGCTGCTGTATGCCGGAAATAATATGCAACTGCTGGCCAGCAGCATTCAAAATAATCGTGGCGATATCCTGGCGAATAATAGCCTGTGGCTGCAGCGCGATGCGGCGGGTAACGCCAGCGATGAAGTGATCAATACCTCAGGCAATATTGAAACCTCGCTCGGAGATATCACCATCCGTACCGGGCATCTGCTGAATCAGCGTGAGGGGATGAATACCTCTGTAACTTCAGCGTCCGCTACGAATGCCCCCGCCGGATTGGGACAAGCCACCATGAAAGTGAAGCTTGGTCAGCTTGATGACGATGAGATCGGCGTTTATCACGGCATGCATGGTTATCAGACGGGGGGAAGTAATGGTAAAGGAAACGGCCACACCGAATACCGGCCTTACACCACGCTGGCACCGAAACTTAGTACGGCGGTTCGCAAGTTTCTCGTAAGTTCTACCACCGTCACGGCCAGCGCGACTGACGGTGCAGGGCGAATCGCTGCCAACCGGAATCTGGTAGTGACAGCCGATGCCCTCGACAATCAAGCCAGTAATTTACTCGCCGGTCAGGATATCGTGCTCACCGGCAACAATCTGAATAATCAGTCCTGGGAAAACAGTATTCAAAGCCAGTATCTGGTCTACAAATATGGCAATCCTAATACGGGACGGATTGATACTAACCTTTACGGCGAAGAAGATACTGCACCTTCGATCATTGCTGATTTACGTAACGGGAATTCACATGGTGTGAAATACGAGAGTGGCCTGGGCTCCGAGGTGGTTTATACCCTGCAGGGCGCACCCGTTTATGAAACCAGCCAGACGGAAGAAGGTCTGCGTGCCGTGATTCAGGCTGGCGGCAACGTCAGCGCCCGTTTTACGAATAACCTGAGCAATACGGATACCGTGGCTAACGCTGGCAGCATGGTGCATGCCATTAGCAAACCGGGTATTGCTGGAACTGCGCCACTGCAATCCGTGGGTGGTGTGCAGAACCAGCAGCTTGCCGCCGGGCAAACTATCGCCGTCGGGTCTCCGCAGTGGAAGGATGCGCTGACAGGCGCACTACAACAGATAGGTAATCAGGGCGCGGCGTTAACTGATTATCCACTGCCTGCCGGTAACAACGGCCTGTTTGTCGCCAGTAAAGATCCTGCCAGTCCCTACCTGATTACCACTAACCCACAGCTGGCAGAGGTCGGTAAAACCGACGGCAGCCTGTTTGATGGCCTCAATGCGTTTCTCAGGAACCCGACTTCCGGGGCAGTTCAACAATCGGCTCAGGCGGTAACGCAACCGGCGCTGAGCAGCAGCCCTCGAGTCGAAACGGCGGCAATCTATACCGACAAAGATAAATTCCTCGGTTCTGCCTATCTGCTGAATCGTCTTCAACTTACACCCGATAAGGATTATAAATTCCTCGGTGATGCCGCGTTCGATACCCGCTACGTAAGTAACGCCATATTGAGCCAGACCGGGCATCGCTATGTGGCTGGTACCGGCTCCGATCTGCAGCAGATGCAATACCTGATGGACAGCGCGGCCCGGCAACAGGCGGGCCTGGGCCTGCAACTGGGGGTTAGCCTTTCGCCGGAACAGGTGGCGGCCCTGACCACGAGTATTGTGTGGTGGGAAAAAACCACGGTTAATGGTCAAACCGTGCTGGCTCCGAAACTCTATCTGGCGCCAGGCGACAGTGAGATCGCGGCAGGTAGCGTGATTGCTGGTCAGGCGGTGAAACTGGATGCCGGGCAGATCAATAACGACGGTAGTACTATCAAAGCCGAGACGCTGCTGTCAGCCAACAGCAATAGCTCACTGAATAACCTGCACGCTGGTTTACTGGCTTCGGGCGGCGATCTGCAACTGAATGCGATTGGCGATATTAATAATATCGGTGCATCGATTTCGGCCGAAACCGTTTCGCTCGCATCGGCGGCGGGAAACATCAATAACGTTACGCAGGCTCAGCAGTGGAGCAGCCTGGTGCTTAAAGGCATCAAAAATGCGCCCGAGTTAAGCTTCAGTGATACCCAGTTAGGGGATGTGGCCAGTATCTCAGCCAGCAAAAATGCCAGCCTCAGCGCGGGTGGCAACATCAATAACACGGGTGCGACGCTCGCTGCTGGCGGTGATTTACAGCTGGGTGCGCGGGGCGATATCAATATCGCCGCCAATGCGCTGCATACCGATCGCCTTAATAAAAATAGCAGCGCGGTGGTGACCTCCAGCCAGGACGGTAGCGTAAGCGCGGGTGGCGATCTCACCGCGCGTGCCGGTCACGACCTGAATCTAAGCGGCAGCACACTGGTGTCAAAAGGCGATACGACGCTGGCCGCCGCAAATGATATCAATCTGAATGCGCTGGATAACAGTAGCCATCAGACGCAGGGCAATAGCAAAAACGACAGCATTAACGCTACGCGCAGTACCATCCAGAGCAGCGGAAATTTAGCGTTGAGCGCCGGTCGCGATATTAACTCGCAGGCAGCGCAGCTGATGGCCGATCTAAACGCTTCCCTGAGCGCAGGGCGCAATCTGAACCTGAATGCCCAGCAGAGTCGCGTATACAGCGAGAGCCGGGGCGGCAAAAAAGTGACGATCAACGAGCAGGTTCGTCAAACCGGCAGCGAAATCAGCAGTGGCGGTAATATCGCGCTGGCAGCAGGGAATGACATCAACAGCGCAGCCAGTGAGATTACGGCAAAACAGGATATCGCCGCGCAAGCCGGGCATGATATTAACCTCACTACGGCCACCGAAAGCGATTATAACTATCGCGAAGAGACGAAAACCAAAAAAGGTCTGCTCAGCAAGAAGACCACCCACACCATTCAGGAAGACAGCGCTACGCATGAAAAAGGCACGTTGCTCAGTGGCAACAATATCTCCGTGAGCGCGGGTCACGATCTGCTGGTAAAAGGATCGCAGGTCGCGGGTGATGATAACGTGGCGCTCAGCGCCGGTAACAATGTCGGGATCTCGGCCGCCACCAACACGGAGTCGAGCTGGCGCTTCTCCGAGACGAAAAAAAGCGGCCTGATGGGAACCGGTGGGCTGGGTATCAGCATCGGCAGCAGTAAGTCGCTGCACGATCTGAAGGAAAAAGGCACGACGCAAAGCCAGAGTGTCAGTACCGTTGGCAGCACCGGCGGGAACGTTTCAATCACCGCAGGCCAGCAGTTGCAGGTGCAGGGGGCGGATTTGATTGCTGGCGGCAACATGGCCCTGAAAGGTGACAGCGTAGCAATCACGCCTGGCCACGATGTACGTTCGCGCGACGAACGTTTTGAGCAGCGTACCAGTGGACTGACGCTGGCGCTTTCAGGCGCAGTAGCCGAGGCGGTGAACAGTGCTGTTTCTGCCGCACAGTCCGCCAAAAAAGAGAGCGATGGCCGTCTGGCCGCATTACAGGCAACCAAAGCGGTGCTTTCCGGTGTTCAGGCGAACCAGGCAAGCCAGCTTGCGCAGGCCAATGGCGATCCTAACAATGGTGTTGGCATCAGTATTTCGCTGACCACTCAAAAATCAAAATCTCAGCAGCATCAGGAGTCCGACGCCGTCAGCGGTTCTACGCTGAATGCCGGGAAAAACCTCAGTATTGATGCCACCGGTAAAGGCAATAGTGCCAACAGCGGTGATTTGCTGATTGCCGGTAGTCAGCTCAAGGCTGGTGGTGATACGTCACTGCACGCAGCGAACGATATCAACCTGACGGGCGCAGCAAGCACGCAACAAACCAGCGGTAAAAACAGCAGCAGCGGTGGCGGTATCGGGCTAAGTTTCGGCGTGGGCAGTGGCAGCGCAGGACTGAGTATTTTCGCCAGCGTTAACGGGGCGAAAGGCCATGAAAAGGGGAATGGCACCGCCTGGAGCGAAACCACCCTCGACAGCGGCGGTGCTGTCGACATCCGTAGCGGTCGTGACACCACTTTGACTGGCGCTCTGGTTAACGGTAACAGCGTGACTGCTGACATTGGTCGCAACCTGTCTATTACCAGCCTGCAGGATAGCGATAACTATGATTCGAAGCAGATCAGTTTTGGTGCCGGCGGCAGTTTCACTTTTGGCTCGATGACCGGTTCCGGTTATATCAACGCCAGCCAGGATAAAATGCACAGCAATTACGACAGTGTGCTGGAGCAAAGCGGCATTTATGCCGGTCAGGGCGGGTTTGATATTACCGTTGGCAGTCACACCCAGCTCAATGGTGCGGTGATAGCCAGCCAGGCTGACGCGGATAAAAACCATCTTGATACCGGTACGCTGGGCTTCACGGACCTGCATAATCAGGCAGATTATAAAACCCAGCACCAGGGGATTGGCCTCAGTTCGGCGGGCAACTTCAGCGGCCAGTTCAAAGGGAACATGGCCGCCAGTATGCTGGCGGGCGCAGGCAGCAGTGGCCACGCAGAGGGAACCACGCAGTCAGCCGTTGCCCAGGGAACGATAGTGGTGCGCGACCAGGCAAATCAGCAGCAGGATGTTGCTGCACTTAGCCGCGACACCGAGCACGCTAATGACAGCATCAGCCCGATTTTCGACAAAGAGAAGGAGCAGAAACGCCTGCAGACGGCTCAGCTGATCGGTGAAATAGGCAGCCAGGTTGCTGATATCGCCCGGACGCAGGGGCAGATTGAGGCGACGGAAGCAGGTAAGAAGGAACTGGCAAAAAACAACATAAACCAGCCGGATGCCGACGCTCCTGCGGCTAAAAAGAAAGCGTATCAGGAAGCGCTGGAAAACAGCAGTGATTATAAGAAGGCCATGGCACTCTGGGGCACCGGCAGCGATATCCAGAAGGGGATTCAGGCGGCGACTGCGGCGATTCAGGGTTTGGCGGGTGGCAATCTGGCGCTCAGGCAGGGATGAATGCGGTGGAGAATAACTCGCTGAGTGATATTGCGCAGGCACAATCTGAAGGTAAGACACTGGAGCAAAAAGCCGGGGAGCCCAAAAATTTTTGATGAATTAGGCATCAAAAACATAGAGGTGAAAATTCAATGAATAGTTATGCTCGCCTGGTAAAGATAATAGCTGACATGGCTATTTTTCTGGAGTTCTCTGATGAAGAATCTTTGAATCCTGATATTGCAGTGGGAATGATGGAAAGTATTGCGGCTGAACTACAACTTTTAAGTCTTGATGATAAAAAGAAAGTAGAAAATACTTTTGATCTGGTATCAAAAGAATATCAAGGAGATCGTGCAGTCTATATTAAAGAACTTCCTAAATCACTTGGCTTGATATAATTGTATGGTAATCATTCCCGCCCATAGCTGGCGGGATTTTTTTGCCTTGAATCCCTCCAACAGAAGGCAGATGTGTTTTTGGAGCACCGCCATAATCGGCACTCCAAAAGCGATCCTGTCAGGGCGCAGCCCCGACACCCGAAAAAAATGCCTTACAAATACGCGAGCAACGCTGTTTGTGAGCGGCAAAAATATCCCCACAAATCATCTGACCTGGCGTAGTGATCACCTCGATCTTCTGTCCGGCAGCAAATCCCAATCCGATCAACCAGTGGCCTTATAGAGTAATGAAGGATGAAGGTTTGTGCTCCAGGGGATCGCGGATATTTACAGATGCGTGCTCAGCAAAGATGCATAATCAGCTTACTCAGATGCGGCAGAAAAACCCGTTATTCGGGTAAATTCTGTTCCTGGTTCGGGTGCTATTGAAAGCTTTCCAGCAGCGCTGTCGGCGCTGAATTATCTGGCTGCAACAATCGAAATTATTACGGCTACAGTTAACGCCGCCGCTTCGTCACTCAAAGCACCGTTCCTCACGCTGCGGTTACCAGTCCGCAATCCCTGACGTGCCGATCCACCCCGCAAATTTCTGCTCTCTGCCTGGTAAAGGCGCGCCTGCCTGACTACACCTTAAGCATCCTTGTTATCACTATCATTTCCGCTGCTTAAGCGGTTTTCAGCCTGCGTGACGGCATCCTGACGCGCCGGCAACTTTAGCGGTCAGACATGATTTCTGACCTGATTCGGAGTGAATGATGAAGAGTCGCAAACTGACGCGATCGGCAGTCGCGTTTGCCACATTGAGTTGCCTGTATGTGCCGTTCAACGCTCTGGCGTGGGATAACCTGACGGTATTCGGCGATAGCCTGAGCGATGGCGGTAATGTCGGGCGTTTTACTTATGATGGCGCCCAGCATCCGCTGTATGACGAGATTCTTGCTGCACAGCTTGGGCAAACGCTGCAGCCGTCGTCGCGCGGTGGCAGCAACTATGCACAGGGCGGCGGCGTTACCGTGCCGGCGCTGGATGCCAGCCTCAATACGCAAGACCAGCTGGCTGCTTATCTGCAATCCACCGGCGGACGCGCAGATAGCAACGGACTGTACATTCACTGGGTGGGCGCTAACGATATCGCGGCGGCGGTGACCAATCCGCTTACCGCGCGCGAGACCATCAGCAACAGCGCCAGCGCGGCGGTGTCACAAATCAAAACCCTGCTGGATGCCGGCGCGGGGGCGGTGATCGTGCCAAACGTGCCGCAGCTTGGCTCCACGCCTTTCATGGTGCAGGCGGTGCTGAGTGTGCTGGGCCCGGCGGCGCAGTCGGCGATGGTCGCGGCGTTTGCCTCGCTGGACAGCCATGCCACGCCCGACGTGGCTGCGCGCCAGCAGGCGGTGCGCGACGCATTCGATCAGGCCGCCGCACAGGTATCGACCATCCCGGCGCTGCGTGCCGCGCTGGCGCAGCAGCTGTTTTCGGCCTGGCAGGTGCTCAGCGAGCAGGTGACGGCCCTCTCCGATGGCTATAACCAGCAGGAAGAGGCCGGGCTGGTGGCGCTGAATGGCAACATTGTGCGTGCCGACATCGCCGGCCTGTTCAACGAGGTAATTGCCAATCCGCAACGCTATGGCCTGAGCAATACGCTGGGGATGGCCTGTCCGGTCGGCACCTCTGCCGCCGAATGCACCTCATCAACGCCCGGTTTCAGCAACGCGCAGGCCTATCTGTTTGCCGACCGGCTGCATCCCAGCCCGGCGGTACATGCCATGATCGCCGACTACATTCAATCGATCCTCGACGCACCTGCGCAGGTGGCGGCACTGGCACGGGCGCCGCTGATGCTGTCGCGGGATATGCAGAACACCCTCGACGGCCATTTACAGCAGCAGCGTCAGCAGCCGGCCAGCGCCGGTCAGGTTAGCGTGTTCGGCGGCTATGCCGGTCAGCATATTGATTATCGCGGCGATAGCCTGCTCAACGGTGACGCCAATACCGGCAGCCTGACGCTGGGATTAGGCTATCATTTCACCGATAACTGGCAGGCAGGTCTGCTGTTGTCGAGCACCGCGCAGCACCAGCATCCGTCGGCGCACTACGACTACAAGCTGCGCGGCAATTTGCTGGCGCTGTATAGCCAGCTGACGCTGCTGGAGCAGGGCTGGATCAATGCGGATGTGCACTATGCCGATCTCGATTTTGACAGCATCGAACGTCGCATCAATATCGGCCCGGCAACGCGCATCGAACAGGGCAGTAGCAGCGGAAAAATGCTCGGGCTACGGGTGCAAACCGGCTGGGATCTGCCGATAGGCGAACACCTTTCTACCGGTCCGGTTGCCAGCTACGCACTGGATTATGTGCGGGCAGGGGGCTACAGCGAAAACGGCGACAGCAGTACCGCCATGCGTTTTTCCGATCAAACCCTGCATTCGCAAATCGGCGCGCTTGGCTGGCGTATCGACAGCAAACAGTGGCCGGTGAATCCGTGGGCGCAGCTCAGTTATAACCACCAGTTTGGCGATACGCAGAACGCGGTGCGCGCCGGGCTGAAGTCAACGCAGACCGGCTTTGTACGCAGCGTCAACGCCGGTGATAAAAACTGGCTGGATATGTCGCTGGGGGCCAGCGTGCCGCTGGGTGAAACGGTCAACGCCTTTGCCGGGGTTTCCGCGGTCGGTGGCAACAGCGCCTATCATCAGCTGAGCTGGAATATTGGCCTGAACGCGACATTTTGACGGCGACGCGCCAGTCGAAAATTTTTACTGGCGCGTTATCTCGCGTAAAAAATTAAACTGATGATCGCGGGAAATATTTCGATAATTCAAGCCATTCTTCTTCGTAAGTCAAATTAATCAGGACGCTCGTACCGGCGATTACCACAATTATTCTGCGATAAATCTGTAAAACGTAATTTTGTCGCTTCGCTTTCCTTCCGGAATCATATCGTTATTCTGTTCCGGCAAATCACCCCGCTGAAAAGCTCCCGTATAACCTGGCACAGGTCAATATATTAATTTTCAATCACTTATACTGCTGATGCTCTGTGGTATTACGTTAATAATTTATGGGGAACACCATGGCGAATACATCTGGCACCACCAGCACTACCACACCATCTGCCACCGGGACGGTGATTCAATTACATACCATTGACGATTTACGTAAACAGGAACCTGTTTCGATTGGCGAAATTGCGTCGGTGCTGGAATACAGCCGTGGCAGTCGGATGGGCGGCGGCGTGTTTGTCTACGATGCCACCGACAACAGCACGCCCGATGACGGCGGGCTGAATTTCGTGACGTCCGGTAAAAAGCGCTGGAAAAGAGTGGTCCTCGATTATAGCGCGGTCACGGTGGTGGATTTTGGCGCGATAGCTGATGGCACCACCGATTGTATTGATGCGGTAATCCGCATGTTTAAATGGTCGCAGCGTGTATTACCCTCCGCGGGCATTCGCTTTACTGCCGGTGAGTTCAGCCTGTCCGGCTTTGATTTAGCGGAAGTGCTGGGCAGCGACAGAGAGATTAACCGCTTTAAAATTTCCGGCGCGCCGGTCAACTTCGGTTATTTCCCCACCACCACGCTGAAATTTAACTGGGGACCGAAACCGCGCAAAACTCATTTCTTTAGCGTGCGCGCACGCTATGTGGAGATCTCCGGCTTTGTGGTGAAAGGCATGAGTTCTGACAGCGGCGAAGACGGCGGCACGGCGTTTAATAATGTCGGCTTCTTTACCAACAGTATTATCGGTGGCCAGTTTCTGCGCGTCAGCAGTATGGAGTTTCGCTACCTCGGCGGGCGGGCGCTGGAACTGATTGATACGCTGGACTGTAAAATCGACCAGTTTTATTCACGTGGCTGTCAGGGCAGTATTGTCTATGCGCGCTGGTCCGATCGGGAAAAAGGCGCCTGGGATCATTCGACCGCGATTGAACTCTCCAACTTTAATTTGCAGCGCAGCACCAGACAGCCGGTATTCGATCTGCCGCGCTGTACGCAATCGTTTATTCGTAATGGCTGGATCGAGCACTCCGAATTCGCCGGCGATCTCACCAATGGTCAGTGGACGATTGAAGGGCTGGTGATTGAATCGACGCAAAATCCCATGAAGATGGGTTATTGCCGCGCGATGATTATCCAGAAAAGCGTGCACCGCGATAGCGCGGGCTTTGACTTCAGCAAAGAGGGTATTGAGCCATGGACGCTGCTGGCGGAAGGCGATCGTGGCGTGATGGAGATTTCCGATCTTGGCGCGATCATTCAGGGATCGCTGAGTTATGACTTCACCACCTCGCAGCATCACATGGATAACCGTGGCAAAGACGCGAAATGGTTTTACGTCGGCGAATTTAATTTTTCCGACGCTACCTCACAAATTCACGTTCGCATTCTCGGTAGCGCGCAGTATGTTTCCCAGTCGGAAACGCAAACCGATTACAGCTACCGGACACCGGAAGGCGTGGCGCATATTTATCTGCAGGCGCGCAATGACGATAACACCATTGGTAGCTGGTACAGCGAAGGTTCCTCACCCGTAATTAAGGTGCATATCGAGGGCAAGGGAGCGCGCACCAAACTGTACGTTAAAATTCCGGCCTATACCGGCTTCTCAATTGCGCTGGTGGAAACTAACGGGCGCGATCGCTATCAGTCCGGTCAGTGTTTTATTTTCCGCAAAAGTTTTACCGCATGCAGTGCGGAAGAAGCCACGGCACTGGACAACCAGCCGGTCGTCACCTTTGAACAGCACTGGGTGGGCAATAAAGATGTCGGCTTTGGCTACAACAATAACAAAGAACTGCTGCTGCGTGGGCCATTTTTTGAACGGCAGGAGCAGGATGCCGCGGGGAAGTGGATCACCCGTCGTTTCCTGAAAGTCCGCGTGAACGGCGTGCCGCGGAGTATTGAATTACTCGATCCGGATAACCCGCGCTAACGCTTCAGGCCAGCAGAGGAAGACTGCTGGCCTGAATCAATCATTTTCCCCAGCGCTGACGTAAATATTCGACCGCCTGCTGCGTCTGCGGCTGATTAAGATAATCTTCGCGAAACAGAATGGTGCCGTCGATGTGCGGCAGCGATTCATTCAGATCGAGCTGTTTTTTCAGCTCGGGAACGCCGCCCTGAACTGTCCAGTCCGGCTCACTTTTCGAGGCTTCACCCACCTTATACAGCGCCACGCCAATGTACAGCCGGGTGTGGGTTGGCTGTACCACATTGGCCCACCAGCGCGCCAGGACGTCATAGCGCGCAGCCTGGCGGGCAAACGGCCAGTAGAGCTGCGGCGCGATGTAATCCAGCAGCCCAAGCTGCACCCAGCGGCGCGTGTCGGCATAGGCTTCATCATAAGCCGCCGCACCGCGCGTATCGGAGCCGGCCGCATCGTGCGACAGATTGCGCCAGACACCCGCCGGGCTGACGCCGAACTCAACGCCAGGCTTGAGCTGTTTAATCGTGCGGGAAACCTGTTCGATCAGTAGCTGGGTATTGTGCCGCCGCCAGTCCGCTTTGCTGGCAAAGCCCGCGCCGTACTGGCGAAAGGTGGCGCTGTCATTGAGCGGCGATGTCGCGGTTTCGGTGTAGAAATAGTCATCGAACTGAACGCCATCAATGGCGTAGTTTGACACCACTTCCGCCACGATGCTGGTGATCCAGTCGCGCGCCGCCGGAATGCCCGGATCGAGCACGAAGCGGTCGCTGGCGGTGCGGATCCAGTCGCGATGCAGCACAAACACGCTGGCCGGCTGCAGCTGGAGCGTGTTGTTTAACGCCGTCACGGTGGCAGGTTTGGTATTGGTCGACACGCGATAAGGATTAAACCACGCATGCACCTTCATACCGCGTTTGTGCGCCTCGTCGAGGATAAATTGCAGCGGATCGTAACCCGGATCCTGCCCGATGTTGCCGGTCAGGGTATCGGACCATGGCAGGATACGCGATCGCCACAGCGCGGTGCCATCGGGCTTCACCTGGAAAAACACCGTGTTGATCCCCAGGCTGTGCAGCTTATCCAGTTTGGCCGTCAGCGCCTGCTGCTGCTGGCGAATACGCAGCGCCGGGCTGGCTGTGACGGAGGATATCGGCGGCCAGTCGAGGCGCGACACCGTAGTGAGCCAGACGCCGCGCACTGGTTCAGTCTGCGCTGCGGGTTTGGCCGGAACAGAAGGTTTGGTCGGCGACGGAAACGGGGTGACCAGCGATTTTGGCGGCTCCGAGGCACAGCTGGCCAGCAACAGCACGGCAGACAGCAGACGGGCGACGCGTTTAATGTGGGTAACAGAGAGGTAACGCGCTGAACAGGCTATGATAAACTCCGTTTCTTGTAGTCCGTTATTCGCAGGCGTTCATTCTCTGATCCTCAGACATAATGTCAAGACATTGGCTAAGATGAATGCCGCCGCGGCGCTGTCGCGCGTCCCGCATCTTACAGGAGTTCTCACTATGCAATACGAAGACCTTTATCGCCGCATTGGCCAGATCATTTTTAGCTGTGGCCCCGACGGCGCGCAGGTGCTGGTGGTGCAGGCGGAGCTGTTTGCCGATGAGGAGGGCGGGCAGTTTCAGTTTAACTACCTTGATGAAAACGGCGAACCGGACTGGTTCGAGCCGGACGCGCGCGCGATTGGCGATCTCAGTGCCGCGCTGAAAGACTTTCAGCAATACTTTATCGAACATGAGATGACTGAAGGGCAGCCGGTGTGGACGCACTGCACCGTGACGATTAACGTGGCGGAAGAGTCAATCAGTATTGATGTGCAGTAACGGCGGGCTTCCGTGCCCGTCATGGCGAGCGTTACGAACGCAGCGCTACCATCTCCTCGCTGTTTTTACGCGCCGCGCGCTTGCGGTGCACAATCTGGCTGGCGACCAGCACCAGCAGCGTTAACAGCCCGGTGGCGATAATTTCGGAACGATGCTGCGCATTGAACAGCATTGACGTCAGTACGCCGACAATGAACACCATGGTGGCCCACGTCAGACCCGGGAACAGCCACATGCGATAGCTGAGCTGCTCGCCGCGCGCCTCGCGTTTTTTCCGCAGCACCAGATGCGAAGCGGCAATGACCAGATAAACCAGCAGCGCGATCGCACCGGAACTGGCCAGCAGGAACTCAAACACCGCGCTTGGCGCCAGATAGTTGGCGATCACCGCCAGAAATGCTGCGGCGGTAGACATCAGTACTGCGACCCACGGCGTGCCGCTGCGCGTGGTGCGCGAGGCCGCCGCTGGCGCATCCTGACGACGCGACAGGGAATAGAGCATGCGCGACGCGGTATAAAGCGCAGAATTAAGACAGCTGCATACCGCGATCAGCACCACCACATCGACAATCTGCCGGGCATACGGCACGTTCATCATCTCCATCGCCGTCTGGTAAGACCCGGCTTTCATCAGCGACGGCGTATTCCACGGCACCAGCGCCACCACCAGAAAGATCGACAGCAGATAAAACAGCGCGATACGCCAGATCACCGAGTTGGTGGCGTGGGTGATTTGCTTGCGCGGTTCGTTAGATTCGGCGGCGGCAATGGTGACGATTTCCGTGCCCATGAAAGAGAACATGGTGGTAAGAATGGCGGCGAGCACGGCACTGATACCGTTAGGCATGAAGCCGTGAGTGTCGTACAGGTGTGAAATACCCTGCGTGCTGCTGCCGGGCAGCAGGCCAAACAGCGCCAGGCTGCCGGCACAAAGAAAGGCGACGATAGCCACCACTTTCAGCAGCGCGAACCAGAACTCAAACTCACCGTAGTTTTTCACGCTGAACAGGTTGCTGATGGTCAGGAAGCTGGTGATCGCCAGCGTGTATTCCCACACCGCCACCTGCGGGAACCAGCCGTGCAGAATGGTGCCGGCGGCGTTGGCCTCCAGCGGGATCACCAGTACCCAGAACCACCAGTAAAGCCAGCCGATGGTAAAGCCGGCCCAGCGGCCAAGAGACTTGTCGGCGTAAGTGGAGAAGGAACCGGAGTCCGGTGAGGCGACCGCCATCTCCGCCAGCATGCGCATAATCAGCACCACCAGCGCGCCGGCGGCGATATAGGCCAGCAGCACCGCCGGTCCGGCTTCGGCAATCGCATGGCCGGAACCGACGAACAGCCCGGCGCCAATCACACCGGCAATCGACAGCATGCGCACGTGGCGGGGTTTCAGGCTTTGTGCCAGTACATCGGCATTCTGAGCAGTCATCAATATCTCTCCAGATCGTCTCTCAGGCAGGGCAGACCCCCGCCTGTTATGCAGGTGAAACTTGCCTGCGCGCGGCAGGCAAGCGATCGGACAATGGGTGGAACGCTAAGGCTGGCTGAGCAGGCTGTCGAGAATATCCAGCGCCTGGCGGAACTGGGCATCCGGAATGGTGAGCGGATAGAGGAAGCGGATCACGTTGCCCTGCGGGCCACAGGTCAGCAGCAGCAGACCGCGCGCCATCGCCTGTTGCTGTAGCGCCTGCGCCTGCTGCGCGCTGGCAAACTCCACCGCTACCATTGAGCCCAGCGCACGCACGTCGGTAATCGACGCGTTAGCGCGGCGCGCGCGGTGCAGCAGTTCGCTCAGCGTCGCGCCCAGTTCGCTGGCGCGCTGGCACAGCTGTTCTTCGTCGATGACATCCAGCACCGCATGCGCGGCGGCAATCGACAGCGGATTGCCGGCGTAAGTACCGCCCAGCCCGCCCGGACCGGGCGCATCCATGATGTCAGCACGACCGCTCACCGCCGACAGCGGCATGCCGCCCGCCAGGCTTTTCGCCATGGTGATAAGATCGGGCTGCACGCTGTAGTGGTCCATGGCGAACAGCTTGCCGGTGCGGCCAAATCCGCTCTGTACCTCATCGGCAATCAGCAGAATGCCGTGCTCATCGGCCAGCGCGCGCAGCTGCGTAAGAAATTCTGCCGGCGCGATGTGGAAACCACCTTCGCCCTGTACCGGTTCCAGCACAATGGCGGCCACATCCTGCGGCGCGATGTCGTGGCTGAACAGGTCGTGCAGGCTGGCGATAGCGTCCTCAACGCTGATGCCGGTCACCGCGTTAGGGTAGCGGGCGTGAAACACCGAGGCCGGCATCGGGCCAAAATCGCGCTTATAGGGGGCCACTTTGCCGGTCATCGCCATGGTCATGAAGGTGCGGCCGTGAAAGGCGTTACCGAAGGTGATGATG